>CAZSOB010000103.1:0-5323 GCA_964608155.1 uncultured Desulfobulbia bacterium | reverse complement strand
CAATCCGGAGTCTCACTGGCTCGCTTACCTGCGGCCGATAATGCCGTCCAGCATACAGATGTATAGCTGAACGGCATTATCAACCACATCTCGGGCACATCCGGAGTCTGCGCTTTCCTGAACAGTTACAGTCCGGTGATTATTGTTGCTTTTGGCATCATGCTGAATAGTTACCAAAACTTCTTGTATTAGCAACAAAAATCATGCCTGCTTAAAAATACAGATGGGAACATAATTGTTCAGGCAGGGAAAGCAACTCCCTAACTCCGCAAGGCAGTTATAATTGAGCCTCCCACCAGCGCATTATATTGTCATGGCATTTTCGCATGCCCTCAATTACGTTAGGCATGGCAGACCATCTCTCCTCGATAGCCAACTGCCGTAATTCAGAGGCCCGCCTGGCCAGACTATCAGCGCACATACTCCGAGAAACGCCAATCATACTGTGACAAACCTCTCGCAGGCGTTTAACATTTTTACCATTAACCGCCTCCTCGGCGGCCTTTATCAACTCACCTGCCCGACTGCTGACAAACTTATTAATCAGATTTACGGCCAGCTCATGATTTTTATTACACATATCATTCACAAAGCGCTCGAAATCAATTGCACATGACAAAAATTCTGTCTTGGGTTGAGCAACACTTTTGCCACCCATTGTATGGCCAATTTTTCTAAACAAGCCCGGCCAATTGATGGGCTTAGCCACATAGCCGTCCATCCCGTTTTTCAACCAATTCCGACGCTCATCCGGGCTGGAGAGTGCGGTCATGGCGATAATAATAGCCGGTGTACGCCCTTCAGTCTTCTCAATTTTCCGGATCTCGGCCACGGCCAGATAGCCGTTCATCACCGGCATCATAATATCCATCAGAACGATATCAAAGGAACAAGTTTTATAACACGTTACAGCTTCAAGACCGTCACGAACTGCAGTTACCAGCAGGCCTTTATCCTCAAGTATATTAACCGCAACCTCGATATTTATTTCTTCGTCCTCGGCCAAAAGAACTGTCATTCCTGCCAACACAATTTCATTCATAATTAGACTTTTATATGAAAGTCACCTGCCAAGGATATTGGCCTTGCCACGACTTTCATGTTTCATTGTACCCGAGTGATCGGGCATGGTTGAGAGATAAAATTTACAATTTTTTTTCTCAACCATGCCATTCCCTGATGAACTCCAGGAGCAGGCGAACGCCAACACCGGACGGCCCCTTAGGTGGGACATAGCTCTTTTCTGTAAAATTCCAGGCCGTACCGGCAATATCGAGATGCGCCCATTTGGTATCAGTAATAAATTCCTGCAAAAAAGCACCCGCGGTTATGGTACCCGCCCCCTTATCACCAACATTTTTTAAGTCAGCGGTCAATGATTTAAGCTGCTTACTATAATCCTTGCCAAGGGGCAGACGCCAAACCGGTTCAGCACTCTGCTCACCAGCCCGGCAAACCCATTGAGCCAACTCGTCATCATTACTCATCAGGCCCGTCATGTGATGCCCTAAGCCGACAATTACCGCCCCAGTCAGGGTGGCCAGATCAATTACCACCTCGGGTTTAAAGCGTTTAATCCCATAACTTAAAGCATCCGCCAGGATTAGACGCCCCTCGGCATCGGTACTGATAATTTCTACTGTCTTGCCATTATACTGCCTGATTATGTCACCAGGCTTCAGGGCTCCCGGCCCCGGCATATTATCCGTGGCGGGAACCACGGCTACAACATCAACATTATCAGGCCGCTCCCGGCCCAGCGCCGCCATAACCGCCAGCACCGCGGCACCGCCGCACATATCATATTTCATGTCCTGCATACCAGCGCTGGGCTTCAGGGAAATACCGCCGGAATCAAAGGTGAGCCCCTTGCCTACAAGCATCAGGGTAGGAACTTTACGGCCGGTACGATACTCCAGCATAATCAGGCGGGGCAGATCTGTAGTCCCCTGATTAACCCCAAGCAGACCGCCCATCTTCAATTTCCCTAATTCACGTTTACCCAAAACCTTACAGGGCATATCAAATTCCGCCGCCAGTTTTTTGGCGTAGACGGCAAAATGTTCCGCAGTCCATTGGTTACCCGGCTCATTTGCCATATCCCGAGCCTGACAGACAGACTCGGCACTTATGAGACCGCGTTTCATACCCGGCATGCCCCCCTGAATATCAGTCGCGGCTATTATTACCTCACTAATTACATTATGCGGTTCATCATCCTCTACTACAGTTTTATATTTACTGAATTGATAGTTTCCTAAAATAACACCTTCTATTATATACTGGCTCATCTCCTGAAACGGATATTCAAGTTCCTCAGGCATAGCAATAACAATTTTAGCGGCTTTGATTTTTTTGACCATTTTGGCAATACGACCGCCGGCACCCCGGAAAGACTCACCATTTATGTTTCCCTTACCCAGACCAATAATAAGAACCCGGCGGGCAGCACAGCCTTGCCCTGGATATGGATAAAAAGATAACGAGCCTTCTTCCCGACCAGGGAAATCACCAGCCTGCCGCACGGTTGCTATTTGGGCCAGCACCGCCTCCGGCAGACTGATTTGAAAATTATCGTGGACAAAATAGACCTGTATATCGGCGGCACAGAGCCAGGGATCATCTGTAGTAGTTGAAATGTTCATAATTTAAATTTAATTCCTTATGATAAAAAACAAATAACGTCGTTCGAATAAACACTTAATAAAAAAAATTAACCTAATCATATTGCAATGTTTTTGCAAGTAGAGAGCCGGGATTTAAGCAACTCTTGTAACGGGTCTAATAAAATTTGAGGTAAAAGTCTTCAAAGAGGATGGATTCATATAAATTTCTATCCAAAGTTTTTATTGCCGCTTATAATGCGAATTAATCTATCGTCTTTTGCTCATCACGAATATCGCCGTTTAAATTTGATGGCGTCGTAAAAAGTCCGATCTCCGGTGTTGTGGTGGTTCGGCAGACCTTCGGCAGACCATATGTATGCCGAAGCCCTGCCGAACCACCACGCCTCGCAGTCTACGCTTAGCTGTATATCGAACTTTTCGCAGTCTTCGCTTAGCTGACTTAGCCATCGTAAGTGTGTGATGGACTTTTTACGAGTCCATCCAATTTAATTCAGAGGGAATAAAAAATGGAATTTAAGCAGGATTTCACGCATAAATTTCCCCTCCTTGGTCAGCATCTCTTCTTCAAATATACTATTTTCTATCAAAGCCTGAGATACCAAGGTGAGATCAGCAAGCTCCGGGGATTGGCCCGGCAGTTAGGGGAAAAAATATTGCCCACCCACCGCGGTCTGGGAGAGAGATGGTACGAAATACCATGTAATAGCAGTAAGATACAAAATGATGAAACAGCAGTTAATTCTATCTTCTTACCCCGTAAAATATGTGAAATTTTAAAAAATTCCCAGATCAGGCGTATCCGCCTCGACTGCCGCCTGAAAAGCGGACAGATAGTAGAGGCTCTGCTAACTATTCTGGCGGCCGCGCCATATCTTCTTAACACAGCTCCTTCCAGCCCTCCCGGTCAATACATTTACCATAGACGCACTCTGAGCGCCTTATTGAAATCCAAAATTGGGGTACATCAATTCTGTACCAGAATGCGGGTAAGAGATGATATATTTGAGGTTGAATATTCCTATTGTGTACGTTATTACAGCTATACCTTAAATAAAATTCTTCTTAAACGCAGTAAAACCAATAATTATCGGGCACTTTTCAGTTTTGCTCCCCAAGCCGCCCTGGGTTGCGGTCTAATTATTTTTTCCCTCTGCCTAACAGCATCTAAAGGTAATGCCGTAGGACTTGCTCTTATTAGCGCAATCCTCACCGGTACAGGAACGGCTTATCTCCTCCTGACAATGGGCTCAATCATGTACGACCAGGAGCATCGTGATCTCCAGCTCAAGGAAAATATGCGCCAGATTACCGCCCTTTCTCATTTTCCCGGCAACAATCCTCATCCACTAATTAAGATGAATCTACAAGGCCAGGTACTTTACCTTAATCCTGCCGCTAAATCTTTACTCACAGAGATCAGAGGAACAGAGGGGAAAATAGAGGATATTCTCCCGGAGAATTATCTTGAACTGGTTAGATTGTGCAAGAAAAAAGCGGTGAATTCCGAGGCCGTCGAAGTCAGCCGTTATCAGAAAACGATAATTTACCAACTATCCCCATTTGCCAACGAACAGGCAGTAATGTTGGCAGGCACCGATATCACCAGGTTAAAGGAATTAGAGCGTCAATTGCAGAACCTTAACCAAAACCTGGGGCAAAAAGTTCTGGAACGTACCGAGGAGCTTCAGCGCACCCAGGATGTAACGATCATCTCTCTATCTTCCTTGGCCGAGGCCCGCGATCCTGATACTGGCGCCCATATCAAACGCACCCGAAGTTATGTAAAAATTCTGGCCGACCATCTGCGTCACCATCCACAATTTAGACAGGAACTGGACAACGATCAGATCATAGAGCTGCTTTACCGCTCGGCACCACTACACGATATAGGTAAAGTTGGTATTGCTGATGCCATCCTGCTTAAACCAGGAAAGCTCACCGAGGAAGAATTTGAAGAAATGAAAAGACACCCGGTCATAGGCGGCGATGCCCTGCAAGAGGCCGCCCGCTATTTAGGCACGGACTCCTTTTTGAAATACGCCATGCAGATAGCCTATAATCATCACGAGAAATGGGATGGATCAGGATACCCTCAAGGATTAAGCGGTGAAGATATCCCCATTGCCGGACGACTTATGACCATTGCCGATGTTTATGATGCCCTGATTAGCAAACGGGCTTATAAAGAGGCCTTCAGCCACGAAAAGTCCAAACAAATTATCATCTCAGGAAGCGGGACATATTTTGATCCTCGCTTAGTGGAGGCCTTTATGGAAATTGAGCAGTATTTCCACAAAATTGCCAAAGAAAATACTGAATTATGAGTACATGGTGTAACTTCTCCAGCGGTACGACAAAGATCGTATGCGAAACTAATGGTACCCGGTAGAGTTTTGCATTAAAGATGGTTGGTGGTTTTAGGCCGGGAGACCGATTAAATTTTTCCCCTTGGCGGAAGGCCGGAAAAATAAAATCAGTCACCTTAGTTCTGATTTACCAGCAGTTTTGGAGAAGTTACCTGTTGTTCTATACTCGCCTGCTTGCAGCTGGGTAAATGTATTGTAAACTGTTTGTCTTTTCATTTAATGTTCGATGTTGGACGTTCAGTTCTTACAGCTAACAATTTATTTTAATTTAAGGCAAAAAAAAAGGCTGTAATCCCCAAAAGGATTACAGCCTTAAAAATAAATTCGGCG
>CAZSOB010000102.1:0-5340 GCA_964608155.1 uncultured Desulfobulbia bacterium | reverse complement strand
AAAATACAACCGGCTGAAGGGCTGGAGAGGATGCTGCGTGGTCAGCTTAGATAATAAATCCGCCTCCCGGTCAGAATCAGCCGTCCGCCAGCCGGCGGCAAGATAATCGCGCAACTGCCCCACCAGCACTGATGGCGCCCGGCTGCTGTTATCTCTGGCGTTGCGCCCTATATAACTGATATAGAGCCGCTCCCGGACGGACAACAGGGCCTCAAGAAATAGATAACGGTCATCCTCACGCCGGGAACGGTCGCCAGGCCGATAATTAGAGGCCGCCGCCATGAGATCAAAATCAGGAGCCGGATAATGGCGTGGATAATCGCCGTCATTCATGCCCAGCAGACAAACAACCTTGAAGGGGACAGCCCGCATGGGCATCAGGGTACAAAAATTCACCATCCCGGCCAGAAAACGCTGGGAGATGGATGATTGTTCCAGGGCCGAGAGCAGCATATCGGCCACCACAGCCAAGGGGAGTTCATGATTAAAACCAGCCGCCTGGCAGTCATCTACCCATTGCTCAAGCAGATCTTCCAGATGCTGACCGAATACAATATCCTCACTGACGCTGAACTGAAAAAAATCAGCCATCAGGTTCCTGATCCGCTCCCCCCATTCGCCGGGCGCTGCCGGGCGGCGCAGAATCCGCCAATGATGTTCCAGAACCTCAATCAGCCGAGTCAGATTACCCATTAGTTCGGCCTTTAGACCACTGGCCCCGGCATAAGGTTCAATACCGTGCCAGGCCTGGCCCTCACCCACAGCGTAACCGAGGAGCATCCGTCTGAGGCCAAAACGCCAGGAGTTCTCCTCAAAGGCCGAGGGCAGATCCAGTGCCTGACGCTGTTCGGCGTCCAACCCCCAACGCACCCCGGCTCCGGTGAGCCATTCCTCAAGGCGGGGCAGATCATTTTCGCTCAGGGCAAACCGCGCCCGGCAGGCTGGTACCTCAAGGAGATCCATAATGTCGCCGACGGTAAAACGTGACTGGGGTAAATGCAGAAGTGCACCAAGGGCCGTCAGGGCTTGAGCCCCGCCCCGCCCGGGGCTGTCGGCAATGGAAAAGGGAATATAACGGGGATCATCAGGGGCATAGGTAAATACCGCTTCAATATGAGGGGCGTAAGCCTCCACATCGGGCATCATGACGATAATATCCCGCGGCCGTAATTCCGGCTGTCTATCGAATATGGAGAGCAACGAGTCGTGCAATATCTCTACCTCACGCTGCCGGCCGCAGGCCAGCTGAAAGGTAATGGAGTCATCATCGACACTGATTACCGTTTTTCGATCAGCGGCAGGCAGGGGGGTCAAGTCAAGAATTCCCTGCTGTACCTGCTGAAGCAGACTGGCATTTTCCGAAACGGCAAAATCACTGAAAAGATCAATCTCGGCAAAATTATGACGGTAGGAATCCGGGCGGTCATAGCCGTAGAGCAGGCCGATATAATCCCGGCCCTGTTTGCCCCAGGCCGCCAGCAGCGGATTTACATGCTGATGGAGAAGCTCCGGGGCCAAATCAGGCGGCATATCCTTGCGGTGATGACGGGGGGCTTCCATGGGCAGCAAGTCCCGGTCTTCGATGATATCGGCCCAGTAATGACGGCAGGGATTGTGAACAAAGATGAGAACCTGACAATATTTCGCCAGACCATGCAGGGCCTCTAAGAACTGCCGGGGCATAGAGCTGATGCCAAAGACAATAATACGCCGGGGCAGAAGACCGGGCCGCGGGCCGTCCGCCTCAATGGCCCGCAGAAAACGCTGATGCAGGGCGGCCCGGCTGCCCTGCCGTTCCGCCGCCGGGAGATCGTCCAGCAGCCGCCGCCATAACTCCGCCTGCCAGACCTGCTCCGCGGGCAGAGGCGCCGCCCCGCGCGGCCCGTTCAGGCGGTCAATTCCTCTGGCCCAGTCGGCCAGCCAGTCAGCTCGATATACCTGGTACTGATCGTAAAGATCGGTTAGACGGCAGGCCAATTGATAATGTTTGCGAAAATCATTATCCGCCTTTAGAAATTTGGCCAGAGCCGAGAAGCTCTCTTCCCGGCAGAGGGCGGGCAGCATGCGCAGCAGACGCCAGAGCAGTCTGGATTTATCATAGGGCGAGGTGGGCGGCACCTCGTCCCCGCCAAGCACGGCCCGGTAAGCCGCCCACAGAAAACGGGCCGGTAACTGCATATCCACCGCCGCGCAGATGCCGGCCCCCTCATCGGCGGCCAGGGCCAGCTTCAGCCACTGGGCCATGCCGTTGCTCTGAACGATGAAAAGTTCGGGCTCCAGGGGGTGCAGCGGATGGCTGACGATCCAGCGCACCACAAGTTCCCGCAGATCCTCCAGGCGGTTGGCGTGAATTATAGACAGGCCAGGGCTTAATTCGTTATCCATTGGGTATGGAATTCTTCCTTTAATAAATCAGCCTGCAAACCACGGCCGACGGCATAAGGCAATTCAAACTTTATATGAAAGATATGAAAGTCATTTGCCAAGGATATTGGCCTGACCACGACTTTTACGTTTCGTTGTGCCCAAATGACCGGACGTAGCCGTTAATCATAGCTCAAGTTTCTGACTTGTTATTTTACTAACTATTTCAGCCTGTTATCTTTGCGGGAAGTAACTTCTCCAGCGGTACGACAAAGATCGTATGCGAAAGTGGTGGTAAATCAGAACTAAGGGGACTGATTTTATTTTTCGTAGCTTCCGCTAAGGGGACAGAATAATTTTCGCAAACTTTCCGCGAAAAAAATTCTGCCCCCTTAGCGCAGGGGAAAAATTTAATCTGTCTCCCGCCATAAAACCACAGACCATCCTTAATGCAAAACTCTAACCGGGTACCATTAGTTTTGGAGAAGTTACAACCCAGAAACTTGAGTCATAATATTCAGGGCGGGGGAGACAGTTATTCTGTCAGGTCGGCAATGAGCCGCAATAAATTCTTTTATCCTTTTCAGAACCTGATTACGGATGGAATCTTTTTCCATCAACAGCTCATGCCGGCCGCCGGGGAAACGAACGGGAACGCAGTCCGGCGCCTGACGGCAGAAATCATTCTCAGCCTTGAGCCCCACAACCGTATCAGAGCCACCCTCCAAAAGAAGAACCGGCATCCTTATATTTCCGGCCCCGGCCTTCGCCTCCTTCATACCCTCAAAAGACTCATTAAGCCATCGAAATGTCGGGCTGCCCAGTTCATTTACCTGCATTTTACTGAGTATCTTTTTGTTGAGCGCAAAGCGGGACGCACTATGGGTCAGATCATTACCGGCAAAGGCCTTGGCCGGATTATAGGGCCCGCCGCCAAAGACATATAGACCACCGCCGTCGAGAGCGCTTATCCCTGCCGCCAGCAACCGGGCAATTTCACCGGGAAAAGGCGCGGTATTGATCTGCAGCATCGGCGAGCAAAGAATCATACCGCTCAAAATTCCCGGATTTTCAATACTGTAAATAACGGCTATTGTACCGCCCATGGAATGGGCCAGGATGAAAAGACGCTTATGCGGCCTCTTCTTGACAACTGTCTGGATAAATTTTTTTAAATCAGCAACATAATTAGAAAATTTGCCGACATAGCCCTTTTGAGGATCACTGAGCAGACGGCTGGACATCCCCTGTCCGCGATGATCATAGATATAGAAGGACCACGGCATATCCCGCAGATCATAGAACAGTTCAGCGTATTTTTCTGTGTACTCAGTGCGGCCGTCGACAATCACCAGGGCTGCCTGTTCCCCGGCAATTTCCCGCTTGGCGTAATGGATGACAGCTCCGCCCGCCCCCCGCATGGTGCCGACCTTGAATTGCCTCGTAAAAAAAGGCAGAATGGTGGAATCAAAGGCCGTCGGCAGTTTACCCTCCGGAACAGCAGCACTCAGGGGCGGGCAAAGCAGAAGTAGAATGATTGTTAGACACAGACTTTGAGCCATTATTCCTCCCCCATCCTCCCCCATCATTAATAATGGGAAATGGCCTGTACGAGTTGTTGCTGATATCGTGCAGATTTCGGCTGAACGGTATCAGCAACTATGGTTATCTGCTCCATCCACCACCCTGTCTGCCGGTGGTACCTGTTAATGCAGCATTGCCGGCACTTAGCGGCCCACTATTTTGACTATTGCTAAAACCAGCGCCAAAGCCATAACCGCTATTTGCTGTTCCGCCGGAATTCATTGAGCCGCCAAAACTACCCATGGCGGCGCTGCTGCCAAAACCACCACCGCTGCCAAAACCGGTGCCACTTCCAAAACCAATAACGTGTTCTTCAGGGCTGGGTTTATTCTCCTGTGCTGCTACAACACCTGCAGAAAGCACAACTGCTGACAACATACAGATAATTAAAATTTTGATTTTAGACATTTTAGTTCTCCATAATAACTATTAATAACTGTACCTTACACCAACACTTAAAACATTATCCGTATAGTCCGTGTTCGATATATTGGAATCATTAAACTGAAGGTCGTAAGCGACATTCAGATAAACCTTTTTCATCAGCTCTCTTACAACTCCAGCAGAAATTGTATGAGAAGTTGTCTTAAAGCCGTCAACGTCATCATACTTCCGGGTAAGATAGCTGTAACCAAGGTTGAGCATGGTTCGAGGTGTAATTAAAAATCCCGACCACGCGCCAACTGCATGGCTGTTATAACTGAAGAGATTGGAATCGGCATTATTATGCTCATATTCATACCCTTCTTTTATCCATAATCGGGGGGAAATCTGTTGCTTAAACTCAAAAGCTCCGCCCAAGGCAGTACTATCACGCGGTGTACCTTCAAACTCCTTCACCTTTCCTTTCAGCGTGACCTGGATTGACAGGATATTACTCAGCTCCTTATATACTCCGGTGCTGATACCGGCTTGATTGGAATCAAGATCGCCGTATTTGTGGTAATGATAACCGGCAACATCCCCCCTTACAAACAAGAACGTATGCTGAGAAACCGCTGTATATCCACCAATACCGGCTGATACTATTGAATAGTAATCGTCTTTCTTATTTACATCTGATGATGAACCGTTGATATTATCCTCATAAACCCCTTTGATCCCGGCATCCATGGTCAAAGCGCCGTAGGCGCTGGCAGTCAGGGCAAAAGTTGATAACAACAAAAGCAAAACCGTAATAATTCGCTTGCTGGGCCTCATTCTTTCAGCTTTTTTCATTACTTCCTTTCTCCTTTTTAAGATACATAAAATTTAGTAAAACAACTACAGGCAGAGAAGCCCTCCCCTGTAGTCTCCACATTAAAGCCAAAACATAAAGATACCCCGCAGCAAGCTGCGGGGTATCAACTATCGAAGTAGAAGATTATATTATCTCCTGCCGCCCATGCCGGA
>CAZSOB010000101.1:0-5344 GCA_964608155.1 uncultured Desulfobulbia bacterium | reverse complement strand
CGAAATCATAATTGACTGCTGCCACGAGACGGTATGTGTTGCCTTTTATGTTGAAGATGACACGATTATTCGCGACAAAGCTGGCATTTCTGTAATCTGCTTTTATATTACTTGAAGTTTTCCATTTTGCTAATTTTGTTTTTGCATGCCAGGCTTTTAATGGTTGCTCAGCTTCTATGTGGCTTTTCCAAAACTCTCTCAATATTTTTTTCGAAATTATCCTCATATTTAATAATATAACTTGTTACCAATTTGGGATCAAGTGCTTTTTTGGAAGTTAATTTTTGTGAAGGTAATATAGAGGTAATTTTTTGAGACGAACCGGGTAGTGTAGGCAAAGGGGGACGGATTTAGAAATCCATAATTCGATGGTGGAAGTGTCTTTCGTCAACGTTGCCCCCACTATGTTAGTCAACTGGTTTTGCAAGACAATATGTCCTGGTTTTATTGCTTTAGCGTGGCACGGGAGAGCTATAGTTAAGGCCAAATTCAACCCTGAAATCTGTTGCTTTTACTTTTGGCATTATCTTGCCCTTTATTTTGCGTAATTCTACTATACCATATTTCTCTAATGTTTTGAGTGTACGAGATAAATTTGATTTCTTCCGATTTGTTATCTCTTCTAACTCGGTAATAGAGTGTGGATTGTTGTTGATTATAGTTCGCATTAACTCCTGATTTTCAGTACTTAATATTTGAGACATGGATTTTGTTGACTCAAACCAGACTTTAGGTTCACCTTTTCTAGGTTTATATTCACCCTTTGCTATTGCCAGGGTTCTGTTTATGTAATCTGCTTTCGAGATTATCCCTATTTTCATTACTCTTGTTGGCATAGTGAAACCTCCTTATCCTATTATCTTGTTGACATCATTCCAAAAATCTTCAAGAAGCTGATAGGCACTGGCAAATTCATATGGAAACACTTTGGTTTCCTTATGTTTGTGATCCCATACTTGCCGGGTTCCTGAAAATTTTTTCTTTTTGGGCGGTGTTATGCCGTGTGCATTATCGTACCCAACTACTCTTCTGTTATATTTGTCATGCAAGGTCAAAGAGTATCTTATACCGTGAGGGATATGGAAATTTTTTGAAATAACATGGACTTTGAATTTTACCCAAAAACCATTATCCATAGGGAACACCTCGCCATCAAGTTGTAAAAGTGTTTCCAGCCCTGAATCTATCCCAGATCTTGCCACTTAACCTCCGCATCTCATGTCATAATTGTTTTATGAGCAGATGATAACTCTGTAATGAATATTTGTCCATTTGTTTCTTTGCTTTTGTCTTTCCTTTGTACCCCGTTGATAAGGTTTTGACCGAGCCGCTCAAGGAACCGCGTCCTATCTTGATCATCTTCAAAGATAACTGACTTATTGATCCCGCGCACCATGATATGATGCGAAGCGCCTGTGCATCTAATCGTGCTTGGAGTGGCATGGAATGATCCTATCAAAATCTTTAACAGCTGCCAATTTATTTTCAAGATAGGACACAACGTCCCTAAATATTTTCACTAAATATTTTACTTGACCGACTCCTGCATCACGCCGAGACCATGGTTCTTGAGGGAAAAAGTTACCGCATGAAGGAAATAACGGCAGATTGACAGCAATAATCCGTCCCGGCCCGGCGGCACTGGGGCGGATTATTACGCCCGTAATGGCTTGCATTTTCAAACCGCCATTTTGGGGCATTTTCACGCCGCCGCTGACAACTATGCCCATTAATTTCTTTTCAATATAGGATACAACGTCCCCAAAGACAGTTAGGACTTGCGCAATCAGTCCTTAAAAAGAAGCCAGTCGATCACATTTATTACCTCGATCTCAATTCCTTGCCATTGAATACTTTCACTATGATCCATGGTAAGTATCAGGCAACGGGGAGAGCTCGCCGGTAAATGGCTTAATTCGTCGGCTACGGTCTTTAATGCCGTAAATTCCCGTTTTCTGGTCTTCTCATCGTCTATGGATAAGCTGACCTGGATTAACTCCTTGATGGTTTTTCCTTCTTTGACCAGGAAGTCGACCTCGCGGTCATTTTTTGATTTGTAATAATAAATCTCCCGTCCACGACGGAGTAGTTCGATAAAAACAATGTTTTCAAGATTCTGGCCCTGGCGGGATCCAACCTGAAAAGATACCCGATTGGCAAGGCCGGTATCGATGGCGTAAAATTTGCGGACATTGGTCAACTGCTTTTTCACCGACCATGAAAAACGATACAGTTGAAAAATCAGAAAGGCCTCTTCCAGAAATGTGCTGTAATCTCTGGCTTTCTCGTGGGAGATGTCGAGCAGTCCTTTCAGTTTGTTGGTTGAGCTGGGCGAACTGGTGTTGGCAAGAAGGAAGGTTGCCATCTCCTCCAGGGAACGGTAATTTGCCAGATTATGGCGGGCAACGATATCTCGGAGAAGAATTGAATCAAAATAATTTTTCAAGAGATCTTGTCGTGATTCCTCGCTGTCTAGTTCAACCAGTTTGGGAAATCCCCCCTGGTTGATAAACCGTCGGAAGTATCGGTTGATGTCGGTTTTTTTTATGATTCGATCGGCCTTTGTTGTGATGAATATCCCGGCAAAGTTCAAAAATTCCTGGAAGCTTAAAGGGAATACTTCAATATCCAGGTAGCGGCCAGAAAGAGCTGTGCCTATTTCACGGCTCAACAGTGATGAACATGAACCTGTGGCATAGAGGTGTGCTGACTTGGTTGCGTATTCCTTGAGCAGCCATTTTTCCCAGGCGGGTATGTTCTGCACTTCGTCAAAGAAGAAATATGGTTTGTTGGCTGGAGCTATAAACTCAAGGTATGTTTCTTTAATCAGCTCCATGAGATTCGGGCTTAAATGGTTAAGAAAGCGGGGATCCTCAAAGTTAACATAGAGAATGTCACGGATATCACAGCCTGCAGCAAGCAAACGTTTCATTTCATTGACGAGCAGGGTTGATTTTCCAGAACGGCGTACTCCTTTCAATATCAATATTTCACCGGTTGCGGCTTTTCTGGCTATTTCTTTTTCGTAAACAGGGCGGCTGACTGTTTCAGGAAGGGGTCTATCCCAATAATTCCAGGTGGTAAGAGCCTCGAAAATTTCTTCTTTAGTGAGCATGGCCAAGTCCTCTTTTGTAAAAATAAAGATAGCTGCGAATAAAGCATTCTAACATGGTGAAAGGAGATTTTAAAGGAAATCTTGTGATATTTTGAGGGAATTTGGCGTAAATTTATTTGAACGCAAGTAGGTAGGTAAGCAGTGCCGATGGGTGTTTGTGTTAAAAAGAAAGCCAAAATGATATATCAAAAGAAGCAAGGTGCCTGCTATAGTGGTTTCCTCTGCTGTTTCATTTTACAATACAAAAGCGAGTCAGGAGAAAATCAATTATTCCTCTGTGATTATTATGGCCATGATTACACGCTGTTGAAAAAACTCTGCGCCAGGATGATTTCTTATTCCGAAAACAGTTCAGACCCGTTTCACCACTAACTTGACCAGCAAAATGCCGCAGAAGGCGGTGCCAATGGCGACAATGGCGGCGGCCATTCCCTGTTGAAACTCCCCTGAGCTCATACTGAGATAGATATAGATGGGGATGTTTTCCGTCCGGCCGGGAATGCCGCCGCCCACCATGAGAGTGGCCCCGAATTCGCCGAGACAGCGGAGCCAGGAAAGGATCAGCCCGGCGCTGATGGCGGGCAGGGCGAGTTTAAAGGTGGTGTCGAAAAAGGCCTTTGCCGGCCCGGCCCCCAGGGTCATGGCAATCTGCTCATAGATGGGCGGCACCAGTTCAAAGGCATTTTTAGCGGCCCGGATGGTAAAGGGTACGGCGACAAAGAACTGGGCGATGACCGCTCCGGGCGTGGTGAAGATTAAGTCGCAGACCTCTTTCAAGAGCGGCCGGTTAAAAAAGGAAAGGAGCAATACCCCCACCACGAGGGGCGGCATGACAATGGGAATATCAAAAAGGGCGTCAATGACAGTGACTGCCGGGCCGTTATTTCTGGCCAGATAGAAGCCGGCGGGCACCGCGGTAATTGAGGTCAGCAGGGTGGCGGCAAGTGAGGTTCGCAGGGTGAAGAAAACGGCCTTGGTAAATTCACTATCCTGAAAGAGCTGGGCCATAGCACCTTGCTGGACGCTGATGACACCGGATATGATAATTGTAAAGATAAGGAGGGCAAGCAGGAAACTGACCCATTTTGTTAACTTGGTCAACTGTGTCATGGCGCGGTGCCGACCGGCCTGAATCCATATTTTTTAAAGATATTCAGATGGTTATTTATGAAAGTTGTGAACAGACTGCTGTTTTTGGCATTTTTTTCGCTCTTTAGCCTGATGAGGGGGGCAATCTCTGTATGATTACAGGCGGCCGGAATCTTGATATAGGTCAGATTGTTCGCCTTGGCTGTGGAATCGAAGGCGATGCCGGCATCAATAATATTGGCCTTGAGATAGCTGATGATCTGGGAGACATTAACCGCCTCCACCACCTTGTTTCTGGCAATCCCGGCCCTTGGTTGCGGCCCCATTTTTTTCTTGATCTGTTCATAAGACTTGCCCAAGGCCATGGTTCTGGGGTTGCCCAGGCCGATCCGTATCCCCGGTTTGCCGAGATCAGACCAGCTATGAATTTTTTGCCTGCCGCCTGCCGACAGGGCAAAAACCGGGGTCTGGGCGATGAGGGGGCGGTAACTTTTCAGCAGACCGAGTTTTTCGGCCTTGGCCGCGTAGGTCATGGCGGCCGGGGTGTAGAGGTCTCCTTTGCCGGCCGAAATAATCTTGCTGAGCAGCTGGCCGGAACCGCCGGTAATTAAAATAACCGTGAAGGGGTGGTGCCCCTGATTGAATCTCTTCACTATTTCCCGGCCCGGTTTGGTCATGGAGGCGGCCAGATACCAGTAGAGATCAGCGGCCCTGGCCGGGCCGGAAAACGCCGTTATAAGTGCGATGATAATCCATAGTGTTGATGTTTTTTTCGGCATTTAAACCTCCCTGTAATGTTTTATGAGACAGTGGTGTTCGGTTAATGTTTTGCATAAAGCCTGGTTGATGGCTTTATGCCGGGAGACAGATTAAATTTTTCCTCTAAACTCAGGGGACTGAATTTTTTTCGCGTTTTTTTGCTCATTCTGTCCCCGAATCGAAAGCCGGGGAAAATAAAATCAGTCCTGGGTGCCGTAAATTTATTGATATCAATGCAATGTAAGTTCTTAATCGGACATTACTGATTATTGGTTATTGTTTCAATTGTTTCTTTAGTCAGACGCAGAACCATCTCCGCTGCTGCCAGGGGCAGGGCGCCGGTGCCGCAGCTTGGGGTGATGAGGCTGCGTTCCAGTATGG
>CAZSOB010000100.1:0-5429 GCA_964608155.1 uncultured Desulfobulbia bacterium | reverse complement strand
CCTAACGGCGGAATGGGGCAGGAATAATTGTGGTTATAGGCACAATAGGGATTAAAGGCCAGATTGAAATCAAGAATCACCCGGCGAGAACCGCTACCCTTAGATTTAACATCGAGATAACGACCACCGCCGTACGTTTGTTTAGCGCTGGTCAAATCGGTAAATGGCACAAAAAGATTATCGGGGTGTTTAGTGAGAAGATCCTTTTCCTGATAGGCCGTGAGGCTTAATTTATGGCCCTTGAGGCTGAAATCAAGTCTGCCCAGCACCACATATACCCGCGCCGGCCCGGAAGAGGTCTGAATTCGAAAGGCTCCTGACGACTTGACAGGCGTAAAGACGGCCGTCACCCTATAATTTATATCAGGGCGATAATAATGCAGCCCCTTAAAGTTCATGCGCTGCACCGGCAGCAGGGGGGAATCCGGATATGAGACAAAAAATCTGTCTTTATCGGCTCGCGCCTTCAATATCGCCTTTTGATAGGCCAGAACCTGAACCCGGTTCGGTTTTGAGCATGAGACAATTCCAGCCCAGACCATAATAGCGAGCGCTATGATAAACAGGGGACGTGATATATTCATTAGCGGTCGTGCTCCTCAAGATAGGCTCTGATTACCGCGGAATCAGCCGCCACGACTTCACAACGGCTCTCCTTATTCTCTAACTCTCTTAGAGGCTCCGGCATGGGCTGACTACCGATAGCCTGGCCCACGGCGGCGCCAAACTTACCGGGATGGGCCGTAGATAGACATATCATGGGCAATACGTCCTTCTGTTTAAGGCCGGCCGCGACCCCCACGGCGCTATGTGGATCAAGAACATAATTATTAAGCTCATAAAACTCCCGGATAGTACGGATAATCTCCGCCTCCCCAACCCGCCGGGCCTGAAAATCTCCCTGAACCTGCCGCCTGACCTCCGGCGAGAAACGTAAAGTGCCCTGAGCCGCGAAGGCCTCCATCTGACGACGGGTCAGCCCGGCGTCCTGGCCGTTCAAAAAATAGAGATAACGCTCAAAATTAGAGGCCAGTTGGATATCCATTGACGGGCTGCAGGTCTGCGATACATCACCGAGAGAATAATCGCCGTTCTCCACAAAGCGGGTAAGTATATCATTCTGATTAGTGGCAAGTACCAGCCGTCTCACCCGGTCGGGGGTCAGAAGCTTGCGGGCCAGAAAGCCGGCGAAAATATCACCGAAATTACCCGTAGGCACGGTAAAATCCAATCGCTGGCAGTCCTCCTGTTCACAGACCCGGAAATAGCTGTATATATAATAGACAATCTGGGCCAGGATCCGCGCCCAGTTAATGGAATTTATCGCCCCGAGACAATGCCGTTCTTTAAAGGGCAGGTCATTAAAAATTTCCTTGACGATGGCCTGGCCGTCATCAAAGGTGCCCAGAATAGCGAGATTGAAGACATTATCATCCAGCACCGTGGTCATCTGAAGCTCCTGCACCCGGCTTACCCGCTTATGGGGATGAAGAATGAATATTTTGATTCTCTCCTTGCCGCGCACCCCGTAAATAGCGGCACTGCCGGTATCTCCCGAGGTAGCCCCAAGAATGTTCAGGTGCCGGTTGTCCTCTTTTAAAAAATATTCAAAGAGATTACCAAGGAGTTGCAGGGCGATATCCTTAAAGGCCAGGGTGGGGCCGTGGAAGAGCTCAAGAATATAAAGCTCCCCATGTTTTACCACCGGAGTTATCTCCTTGTGCCGGAAACCGGCATAGGATTTATTGATTAGTCCCCGCAAATCTGCTGCCGGTATCTCTTCAGCAAATAAGGAGATAACCTCAAAGGCCAGATCCTGATAATTAAGATCCCGCCAGGCGAGAATGGTTTCCGCCGAGATCTCCGGTATAGATTCAGGCAGCAGGAGACCACCGTCCGTGGCCAGACCCATCATCACGGCCTCCTGAAAACTGATGGGGCTTATACCGCCCCTAGTGCTTATATATTTCATGTTATTTATTCCTCATAATTCCGGCATAGCTGCGCCGAGGAGCATAAAAGCAGCAGATACCCCTCACTCCGCTCCCTAACCACCAGCTCATAACCATCAAGGGACAATAAGTGAACTGCCGGTCATCTCTGCTGGAACAGGCAGCCTCAGAACCTCAAGCACAGTGGGCGCTATATCACACAAGGCCCCGCCCTCTCGCAGGGCAGTGCCGCGATATTTATCCGCCATCAGAAGAAAAGGCACAGGATTTAAGGTATGAGCCGTATGGGGTTCCTTGGTAGTCTTATCATACATAATATCGGCATTACCATGATCGGCGGTAATCATCATTACCCCGTCCAGTTTCATAATCTCTGCCGCCAGCCGCCCCAGGCACTCATCAACCACCTCACAGGCCTTGACCGCTGCCGCGAGTATTCCGGAATGGCCCACCATGTCACCGTTAGCAAGATTAAGAACGATTAGACTGTACGGATTATCCCGCAAACGCCTGAGCAGTTCATCGGTAACTTTAAAGGCGCTCATCTCAGGTTTTAGATCATAGGTGGCCACCTCGCGCGGCGACTCAATAAGAGCCCGGTCTTCACCGCTAAAGGGCTGTTCGCGGCCGCCATTAAAAAAATAGGTGACATGGGCGTATTTTTCCGTCTCCGCAATCCTAAGCTGCCGCAGACCATGGCGGCTCACCTCCTCTCCCAAGATATGCTCTAAGGACGAAGGCGGAAAAAGTACCGGCAGCTTGAGATTTTTTTCATAAGAGGTACAGGTGATAAAGCCGCCGAGCCGCGGCCGCCGCCGGGGCTTAAAGGCGTTAAATTCTTCATCATTAAAGGCATGGGCCAGCTGCCGGGCTCGATCGGCCCGAAAATTAAAGAACAAAACCGCGTCATCATCCTCTATGAGAGCTAAGGGGCGCCCCTCTTCGCCAATCACTATTGGTTCAATAAACTCATCCGTTACCCCTGCCGCGTAGGCCGCGCTCAGCGCCGCGGCCGGGCTCTGGCTATATATACCCTTACCATCCACCATGGCCTGCCAGGCCCTTTCCACCCTGTCCCAGCGTTTATCACGATCCATGGCGTAATAACGGCCGGTTACAGTGGCAATTCTGCCCGCCCCCGCCGCTTTAATTCCGGCCTCCAGCTCCTCAATATAGCCCTTCCCACTCTTTGGCGGGGTATCACGGCCGTCCATGAAACAGTGAATAAATATTTTTTGCAGCCCCTGAGCGGCGGCAATATTAAGCAGGGCCAGCAGGTGGTTGATATGGCTGTGTACCCCGCCGTCGGAGAGCAGCCCCATGAGATGAAGGGCCTTACCAGCCGCTTTGGTCTGGCCGATTATTTTAAGGAGAACGGCATTGGCGGCCAGCTCGTTCTTCTCAATAGCCATATTTATCCGGGTGAAATCCTGATACACCACCCTGCCCGCCCCGATATTCAGATGCCCGACCTCGGAGTTACCCATCTGGCCCTCGGGCAAACCCACGGCACCGTTATGAGCGGCCAGCTTAGTAAGAGAATATTCCCGCGCCCAACCGTCCATATTAGGAGTACGGGCGGCATAGACAGCATTCGTGGAGATAGGCTCACCAATCCCCCAACCATCCAGAATCGTTAGCAATAACGGTCTGCGATTTGTCATTATTAATTAACTCCCGGTAACTCTTTTTATTTGTAACCCTGTTTATTTACTATCTTTTTGTTCAAGATTGAATGATGCGGGATCAAGCCGGGGGGCCTCCTGCCATAAACCTTCAAGGTCATAAAATTGGCGGGCCTCATCATAAAAGACATGGACCACAACATCATTAAAGTCCAAGAGTACCCAGCGCCCTTCATCAAGCCCCTCCACCTTGGCATTCTTCAGCCTTTTATTGTTTACCTGTTTATCAAGAGCCGCTGCTATTCCCTGAACATGCCTTGTTGAACGGCCGCTGGCAATAATAAAAAAATCAGTGAACCCCGAAAGACCGCGCACATCAAGAACCACAATATTCTCGGCCTTGGCATCCATGGCCGCGGCGTATAACCTTGCCACCATCCTTAATTCTTCTCCATCAGTTGTCAGCCCTGCTTTACCTTTCATTTATATTTAGTTCCTTTTCTTCATAGCCCCGATCAATAGGCAAATTATTTTGTCTGGCATTCTGCACCGCCAGTTGATCGCAACGTTCATTCAGTGGATTACCGGCATGACCCTTTACCCAGTTAAAGGTAATGTTCAGTCCGGCGATTAAATTCAGCAGCTCCTCCCAAAGATCGACATTCAGGGCTGGCTTTTTATCTGATTTGAGCCAGCCATTAAGCCGCCATTTCCGGGCCCAGCCCTTATTAACGGCATTTACCACATAACTGGAATCAGAATAAAGGGCAATGGGACGCCCGGAATCATCTATGGAGCGCAGAGCGGCTATGCAGGCCATAAGTTCCATTCGATTATTGGTCGTCAATCTATAACCGCCGCTTATCTCCCGGCAGTCGTTTGGGTCAAGATCGAAATCAATAATCACCGCCCCGTACCCCCCAGGGCCGGGGTTATTAATAGCGCCGCCATCCGTATAAATAACCAGCCCCTCATAGTCTTTAACCGGTTTATTTTTCGACATTTGCGGCCTTTTGACGATTCGCCTCGCCGCCCCGGTGTTATACTGTGGGTTTTTAAGCCATGCTTCGGCCTCACGACGGCTGGGAAAGCTCTTGAAACGAGCCCCGGGACAACCCTTAACCTGAGTTTCGGCTAAGGGCCAATTATCAAAGACACCGGTCTGCCGCCCGACCGCCACAGCGTAATATTTTTTTTTGGCCATTTCAGACGAATTGCCAAAGGCAGGAAAGGAGGGGAAGTTGTTCAGGATGATTAAGGACTGAAGTAATCATAAAATACGCGCTTTACTCAACGTCCTGGGGCAAAACCCCAATAAGAAATTTTTCTCCTTCACGAAACATGACATGTATTTTGTTAGGAGAAAGGCATTTAATGACCTTACCAAGGCCAAAAACAGGATGATTAAGGAGATCATTCACCTTGAAACAGGTAGTCATGGTATATGGAACAGCAGTAGAAGTATCCATACCGGCGATCAGATCATTAAATTTATCCGCTTGTTTCTGTCGTTTAGCCATAATTAATCACATTTTTTTTTATTCGCCATCTTTTTTCAAAAAAAGTTCGCCCCTTAAGCAACATTATCATATAATTCAAATCAGGCAAGTGATTCAAGCCCATGGTCTTTATTTTAGCGAGTCATAATTTTTTCTTGCAAGTCTTGCTTGTTACCAGAACCAAACCTTTTATACTTGGGAGATACACGCATGCAGGATATAATAGTATGGCTGATTGTCGGAGCGGCAGCGGGATACATGGGACTAAAAATTATTAATCGACTGCGCGGCAAAGGCAGTGGCTGCAGCAGTTGCGGCGGTTGCGGATCAACGCAAAAGGGCTCGGATATCCC
>CAZSOB010000099.1:0-5594 GCA_964608155.1 uncultured Desulfobulbia bacterium | reverse complement strand
CCACTTCAGCTGTTAACAAGATGGCCAATTTGGAAGAATTGCCAGAGATAAAACGCTACGTTAAGTTGTTTTAGAACCAGCGTCCCCTCCTGGTTATACAATGCATTTCAAGGGACTGGCTACCAGCGCGGTTTTCCGGAGTTTTGTCTTTCAAATTCACTTTTTTGGTTTTTCCAAGTTGGTTGCTGTAAAATCGCCAGCCTCTGAATGCGGTCGTTAAATGCCTCAATCCTACAAGGATAAAACCAATGTTGAATTTTTTATTGAGAGTGACTTTTCTGCTTTTTCTTTGCTTCCCTCTCATAACGAATGCTGGTGACCTTCCTTCGTTTTTTGAAACGATTAAACAGGAAGCCCTTTTTCCAGATGGAATGAATGAATGGAAATTACAAAAAAATATTAAAGATGAAAATTATTTCCTTCTTGAGTGGGTAAATTCATCGCAACATGAAATCACACTAAAATATCGAAATGCCACGCCCAATACTATTCAGGCGGTGTATCAAGGGCTGGCAGAAGAGATAGATAAAAACATAAAAGAAGTCGGGGGGAATATACTTACTTTAAGCGAATTTTTTGCCGTGATACTCATCAACGACACACAATGGAGTCATTCAGTTAATATGTTATACGGCACTCCTGAGGGCGCTTATTTATGGAAGTACAAAGTGCCTAATACGTTTGAGGCAAATTATGATAAATATATTGCCACCATTACATCAATGGCCAGAGAACATCAATATGATGTGGCCTTAAAATATGGTAATGTGGTTATGGGACGGTGGGGAGGCCCTGTTCATGAATTTGCCAAATTACTTGCTAACAGAAATGACGCAAGGGCTAAAACTGTATACAAGAACTTATTACAAACCAGTCCATCGAATTATGATGCACAAATAGAATATACTTCGAGAATAAAGAACAAAGAGGAGGCTAGGCAGAGTGCCAAAATAGTTCAAAGAGATGCGGAAGAAGAAAACCTCCTAAATGCTTCTGCTAAGATATTAAATATAGATATTCCATCAATTTCATCCTACCCATTGCTCAATGCAAAAGACAAGGGACTAAAGGTTATACTTATCCCCTTGCCACCATGTAATCCTTGGCTCCTTAGTGAAATTGCAAGAACCTACGAAAAGATAACTACTATCCCTGTAGTTATAAGAAGGTTGCCTGTGAACTGGACGGTTCCTGAACCTTTAAGGTCTGCTTATAGGCCATATCTCGAAAAAATAGCCTCCAATATCTGGAAAACAAAATCTGATTTTAGCGATTGGCCATTATCAAAATTAAAAGAAGAGATAATGAAAAAAGCTAAAGAAGAAGGCCCCCAAGCTGTCACAGCTATAAATCAAATTTTCAAAAAATTGGAGGAGGTGGGCTATCAATGGGATGCAGACCCAATAATGGGTTGGCTCTCACAAACAATAGCCCCTTACTTCTCCAAAGATCCGAATACAATGGTAGTGGGAATCACAGAATTAGATATTTACTCAGGAGAAACCAATTTTGTGTTTAGTGTGTATGGAGGGCTCAAAGACTCACCTGTTAGTATCTTGTCATACGCCAAAATGAGAGCAAAACTCACAGGAGAAAACCAATATAGAAAACGCTTGACGGAGCGCGCAGCAAAAGAGCTTGTCCCTGCGAGCTTAAAAAAACTTGGTATTCCAAGAAGCATAGATCCTTCTTGCCCATATTCATATTCGAGCGGTTTGCAACGGCTGAAAGAAAAAACACTCAACCTTTCCGAGCCAGTTAAAAAGGAAATAGAGAAAATTAAAACCGGCATTTAATCGGGTAGCCGGGGGTTTTTCTCCCCCAGCCCCCACACCACTCCACAAGCGGGTCCGCATAGGGCGGTTCATCAAGGTCACCGGGCCGTAGCCGGGTTGTGCTAACTTGAGTCGGTTATTTCAATCCGCGCCTGCACATTACTCCTCCATTCGGATTCAACGTATGCCCAGAGCCCATGAAGACCTTTCCTCTCCTTGATGTTCAGCCCTTCACCGTGTCCGGGGCATTACCCCCGGCATTTGGCTACTATGGCTTCTGCTGACTCCTGCCTTCACACCACACAAATTACTTCGCATGACGCCGTATAAAATTGCTTCCTGTCTACTCATCTTTATTTCGTATCTCACAAATGGGCAGAGACTTCCATCATTTGTGCCGGGACATTTGGGAACCGGTAGCCCTACCGGTAATTTCACTGGAAACGACTTTATACTGCATGGAAAGCAGGTTTCCTGACCTGTCGACCTTGAGGCATCGTTTCTTTCTCCTTTTTATTAGTGAAGATTGATGGCAGGATATTAGAAAATTATTGTTTTCAGGACTGCTTTGTTGGGAAAGGGAAAATGATAAAATGAAATTTAGTTTGAGGTGTCAAAAAGAGGTGGGTCAATTCTGGCTAGCGTTGAAGCATGATGCAAGAGGCCAGGAGTATCTAAGTGGGCTATCCTTAGCATGTATGCATACTACAGAATATGTTTTATGCCAAAATATTTAATTATTTAAGGTCGTCCCCTATATTCCTATATTCCCTACTCTATATTCCCTATATTCCGCGCCGCAAGAGGATAAATTACCGGAACGAGACACCGATATCCTACATAACCACAGCATACCGAAATTTTAAAGGGCCGCCGGAAGTAAGTTAAGGCGCTAAATCAACGGTGTTCCCCATGGGACTCGGGCTCGGAGTGAAAGACGACCACAACCTCTCGGTCACGGCTGGCAATCTGACGAGCCGTCCTGGCGGACACCACCTCGTAACCCTGACCATATTTTACAATGGTTAGCTGACCGCGGCTGAGTTTTTCCCTCATCTCATCGTCAACAAAGAGCCGTTTAATCTTCTTTTGCTCAACAAAATAGTACGCCTCGCCGCGCTCATCCAGGGGCAGACTGTTTTTTTCAATGAGCTGTTTTATCTGCGCCCTTTGTTCATGCTGCCGTTTTTCTTTTGCCCGCTGCCGGTTAAGCTCCCGATTACGCGCCGCATGGGCCGCCTGTTCCTGACGGGCCGAATCAGCAGCCTCAGAAGAGCTTTTCCCGACATTTTCCCGGCGACTGAGACGTTTGACGTGCCGGGCCTTTTTCACCTGTTTTTTGCTCACCAGTCCAGCCTTCAGGAACTGGCTCTGAAAGGGGTTCCCCATCCTGCTTACCTCACTGTTTAAAAGCACGACTTTTCTTTTTCCACCAGACAGTCAGGACTGAAGATTATCAGAGCAGCCAGGGAATAAACATCCTCGTCCGCCGCATATAATCCCCGTAGACCGGGCCGAAGAAATGAATATTCTCACGCTCCTCCACCTTAGCCGCCGTAATGACAAAGCCGCTGACCACAATAATCAGACCAATATTCAACCAGGTGATATGCTTGAAAAAAGCCCCCCAGCCCAGAAACAGAAGGGAGCTGTACATGGGATGCCGGATATAGCGATACATCCCCTCTTCCACCACATTAACGGTATTTTCAAAAGAAAAGTTTTCCGGCGTATCATGCCGTTCATTATGACCGCCAACCCGTTTAAGCATCATGAGAGACTGAACAACGAAAAAAATTGAGATAAGCAACAGCAGCCAGGCTAAAATATGGAGCGGGGAAAAAGGTTCCATGAACCAGTATGGATAGTTCAGTAACATCAGGAGCAAAACCCCTTCAAAGACAAAGAACCGATAAAAACCGTGAGCTCTGGGATTACCCAAAGCACGCCAGGAGAAACGGATAAAGAGCAGTGTACAGATAATGAACAGGGCGATTCGCGGCACAGTAAAAGTCCTCAATTTATTTGAATATTCAGTTCAAGGGAGACCTCCTCTCCCGAGCCGGCTGTTTTCCGGCCCGGTTCCCCGGTCTTCTTCTGAGACAGAGGTACGATAAAAGACACGAAAAAGCAATGAATGCTTGTGGTATCCACAAAAAATCATGCTTTAAAACCAGGCCCGCAGCCCTATGAGCAAACGGACATTATCCACGTCGCCGCCCTCTTCCCTGGCATAATCAGCGCTCTGGCCGTAAAGCCGGTTCCAGTTTAAACCGATATAGGGGGCGAATTCACGCCGAATCTCATAACGCAGACGCAGGCCGGTCTCAATATTCGCAAGTCCTGAGCCCGTGGCAGTGGCGGGATCATCCTTAGTATAGACATTTATCTTGATTTCAGGCACCAGAATCAGGCGCTGGGTGAACAGAATATCGTACTCAACCTTTAAACGGGCGGCGGCCCGGCCGTTATCACCGATAAAAATGGCCGCGTCAACATCAAAGAAATAGGGGGCCAGCCCCCTGACCCCTAAGGTGAGCCAGTCTCGATGCGGAGCGGGATTTTCTGACTTATCATGCCGCCAGCCAAGCTGCATATCCCAGAAGGGGGCAACGGCCCGGCTGTAAAGGGCCTGAAATTCCATATCCCGCACCTTGCCGGAGACATATTCCCCATCGCTCTTGAGCCATAATTTATTTAAATCCTTCCCAATCCAGCCCTCAGCGTCCCAGACCAGGGGATTACTGCCTTCGGCACCGCGGATCTCCAACTGGTTAATCATCACCTTGGTCAGCAAGGGATCGTCATTCATGCCGCCGGCCAAAGCAGTGGCCGGTAAAATCAGTGCCAATATGGCTAATAATATAATTTTCATAATTCTCTCCTAAGAGACAACAACCTTACGGAACATGCCCGGCATATGATAGAGCAGATGACAGTGAAATGCCCAGCCGCCCATGGCATCAGCACTTACAAGATAACTTATCCGTGCCCCAGGCTGAACAATTACCGTGTGCTTACGCGGGATATAACGACCATCACCCGTCTCCAGCTCACTCCACATGCCGTGCAGATGCATGGGGTGATTCATCATGGTATCGTTGATAAAGGTGATCCGCAGCCGTTCACCGTATTTAAAGGGTATAGGCTCGGCATCAGCATATTTTATACCGTTTATCGACCACATATAACGGGCCATGTTGCCGGTGAGATGGAGCTGAATTTCCCGTCCCGGCTCCCTATGATCGGCAGTAGGATAGAGGTTGCGGAGATCGGCGTAGCGCAATACCCGGCGACCGTTATGCCGCAGACCGACACCGGGATCATCGAGATGATATTGCGGGTTCACGGCTCTGGCATCAACCTGAGGGCCGTATTCACTAACGGCGTGTACCACCGGGCTGTCACTACCCATGCCCGCCGGGCCGCGTTTTATCATGTTATCTCCACCGGCGGTCATTTTATGCCCGGCCGCGCCCATCCCCGCCGCAGTGTTCATAACCATCCCCATATCCTGGAGGGTCAGTATGGGATAGGGATCAGGACCAGGCACCTCGGCTCTTAATGCCGGGTCGGGCGTCAGGTTACCAGTGGCATATCCCGAGCGGTCAAAGGCCTGGGCAAAGAGGCAATAGGGCCGATCGTCAGGCTCCACAATAACATCGTAGGTCTCGGCCACGCCAATTCTAAATTCGTCCACTGTTACCGGCTCTATATTTTGGCCGTCGGCAGCAACCACAATCATTGAAAGCCCCGGAATACGGACATCGAAAAAGGTCATGGCCGAACCGTTTATAATCCTGAGCCGCACCTTTTCGC
>CAZSOB010000098.1:0-5605 GCA_964608155.1 uncultured Desulfobulbia bacterium | reverse complement strand
TATTGTTAATACAGACTATTTTGATGAAGACAAAATTTGCACACAAAAATAGCTGAGTAATTATAACTACTTCACTACTCAGCTATTGTGAGAACTCAATTTATAAAGAAGGCCGAACCAAGCGAATGGAACGACCTTTTATCTCGTTATACTGGAAACGTACAGTTGCAATCTGTAGAAGAAAAATGCGATTGAAAGTACGACTAAACCGACTATGCTTTCTTTTTGCGTCTAAAACTAAAACCAGCAAAACCAGCGAGCCCAGTAGCGAAAAGCAAGAAAGTAGCCGGTTCGGGAACGGGCTCATTTCCATTTAAGATCGAGCCACCGTCCGAGAGAACGTCGAACTTATCGATCTTATTTCCATAATAATCGGCGGCCCAGAGATACCGGCCATCAAAGGCCAGATCCTCATAGCGTTGATTACTAAACTCCGCTTGTCCAAGGAGCGTTCCGTCGAGCTTCCTGACGTCCAATCTCCGCGGGCTCGAGGCATCATTAACAGTGAAGAGAAAGCTCTCGATCCCGATGTCAACCCTCTCAACCCCGGAGAAGCCGCCACCACCCGACAAGACTGAGGTGCCTGTCCAATCGGAACCAGAGGGATTGAGTTTGTACACGTTGCCAACGTCAGGGGAGTACCACACTTGCCCGTGGTCATAATCAAGACCGTCTATCAGCCCATAGCCGGTGGTTCCAGAAATGTCGGCGGTCGTGGAATTGCTTCCGTCTGTATCGAAGAAGTACAGTGTGTTACTTTTGGCTTGGACAAGCTGAGAGCCGCTCCAGGCCAGAGCGCTCCAGCGATTTGTACTCAACGTGGTACCAGTATCCACCCCGTTCTTAGTCATCTCATGAAGCGTTCCTCTGTTGTCTCCCCACCAGATGTTTGATCCATCATATGCCATCCCGAACGGATCCGACTTACTGTAGCTATCTACCAGATTGAGGGTAATTGTACTGGCGTGAGCGCCCCCGGCCATCCCCGCTACAAATAACCCAGCTGCCAATCCTGTTACCAATGTTAACCTTTTCCTTGTTTTCATAGCTTCTCCTCCTTTTTTTTGACATTTTACAAACTTCACTACTTAGTTATTGTGAGAACTCAATTTATAGCATCGCATTCACTCCCTGACCATTACATAAGCAATAATTACGCCTGCGACTTAAACCAATTGTAAATTTGTGTAAAGTTACATTATTTCAACTAGTTCCGTATTTTAATTAACCTCTCTTATTTATAGATCGCTATCTAACATTCCTGCTTTCCGGAAAAATAGTGCGGAAAGCAGGAACATTCGGGGTCTGAAATTTAATTTTGGGGTGATTTGCTTCACCGCACCGGATAGGTCAGGAGCCTTTCAGCTCCCTTCCCTCCTCAGAACCGTACGAGCGGGTTTCCTCGCATACGGCTCAAGCACCTGGGTAGGATAGGGGGACGACCTTAGGATAGGGGGACGACCTTAAATAATTAAATATTTGGGCATAAAACATATTCTGTAGTATGCATATATGCATGCCAAGGATAGCCCGCTTAGATACTCCCGGCCTCTTGCATCATGTCATGATCAGAGGAATAGAACGTCGCAATATCTTCAATGACGATAAGGATCGTGAAAACCTCATTGACCGGCTATCTATTCTCCTGCCTGAAACCAAAACCCAGTGTTACGCATGGTCATTTTTATCGAATCACGCCCATTTTCTATTAAGAAGTGGTCCGGCAGGTATTGCTGCTCTGATGCACAGATTGCTTACAGGTTATGCGGTGTCGTTCAACCGCAGGCACCGGCGCCATGGCCAGCTTTTTCAGAACAGATATAAGTCTATTATATGCCAGGAAGATGCTTATCTGCAGGAACTGGTCAGGTATATTCATTTGAATCCTCTACGGGCAAGGATTGTGGTTGATTTGTCAGCCTTGGACAGCTATGCGTATTGCGGGCATAGTGCCTTGATGGGCAAGAAAAAGAGGGAGTGGCAAGCTACTGAATATGTTTTAGGCTTTTTTGGCAGAAGGGTTGGTGAGGCGAGGAATCGTTATGAGTCCTATGTTAAAGAAGGCATTCCCCTGGGGGAGCGGCCAGAGCTGGTTGGAGGCGGTTTGATAAGGAGCCTTGGCGGCTGGGATGAAGTGAAAAAGATGAGGCTGAGCGGGCAGGATCGTATCAAGAGTGATCAACGAATATTGGGGGAGAGTGACTTCGTAAGTGATGTCCTTTCGGAGTCGGAAAATCAATTTTCCCGGAAATATAAGCTCAAAAGCCTGGGCTATGATTTTGAAAAGGTTGTTGAGAGAGTCTCCATGATATTCCAGTTGGACAAGGATTACATAATCGGAAGAGGGGGGCAAAGGGCTCGGGTTCAGGCCCGGGATTTACTCTGCTACTGGACTGTGATTGAATTGGGCATGCCGATGGTGGATTTGGCGAGGAAATTTGCCATAACGCCAGCTGCTATAAGTTACGCAGTTCAGCGAGGAGAGAAAATGGCAAAGGAAAGGGGCTATCAGCTGGAAGGATTTATTTGAATATTTAAGGTCGTCCCCCCCCCATTCTCTCATGGGGAACACCGTTGATTTAGCGCCTTAACTTACTTCCGGCGGCCCTTTAAAGTTTCGGTGTGCTGGTAAATTATGTAGGATATCGGTGTCTCGTTCCGGTAATTTATCCTCTTGCGGCGGGCCTCAGCAAGTAAATGATATCGAACCGTGATTTTAAGGGTTTCTTGTCTGTCTTTCGTGATTTTTGGCCAGGTAAAGGTATAGCTTCGCGGTTGATTTCTGATTAATCTGGTGTCCCATAGATCAACAATGAAGGGCCGCCACATAATGGTTCTTCGCAGCTTGAAAATTTTGCTTTTCAGTTTGCCGTTGGCCTCCCGCAGCTTGAAGGTGACGCTTAAATAGCGATCCGGGGTACCGGTGGGTAAAAAGTGGTCGGTGCCGGTATTGGTAAGGGTGAGTCGCACCTCACCAGACCCTCCCGCCTGCCGTGTGATTTTAAGCTCAAATTTAACGGCCTGCCGAACCTGTGCGGGATAGTGGCCGCCCCGCCAGAGATGCATGCGCACGGGTTTTGGCTCTCCACCCTCCACCAGCGGCCGGATTGTCCGCGGCATATGACAGGCAATGCACCTGATTGGCTTCCTCGGACTGCCGGTTGTTATCTCTGCCACCGTGCCGCAGGGTGGTATTTTAAAGAAGGTGTCCCATCGTCTGCCTGATACCACGTGGCACTTCCCGCAGACCCCCACTCCTTGAATCATTGCCTTGTTGACCCGGCTTTTATGGGGAGCCAGGCCGCTTACCCTGGGGCTGTTAATGACGCCGTCCCGCAGGTGGCAGACAACGCAGGTGATCCCTTCCTGCTGCAGAACCGGGTCAAAATTGGGGTTTTCCCGCAGAATGGGCTTGAATCTTTCCTTGTCTCTGAAACCTGTTACTAAATCAGGCTGTTGATTCTGAAGGGGAATGTGGCAGTTAAGACAAATCTGCTGGGAATCCTCAAAACGCCTGTCAGTCTGATAATACGGGTCTGTCCAGGCATGAGCGTGCATGCTTGCCGCCCACTCCTTGTAAATGGCCTTGTGGCATTTGCCGCAGTCGGCAGCCCGCATGGACTGTAAACCGGCGGGTGGCCGGGTGATTGCCATGGGGCGGGCGAAGTTGTCGGTAACCACAAATATATTCATGGGCCGCACGAGACGCCAGATCAGAAAGGTCAGGGCTAAGACGGTCACAGACAGAAAGATTAATTTTCGATGTTTACGGTACATATTGGCTCCCTGTTTTCAGGTAACAAGAGTAACTTCTCCAGCGGTGCCAAATCGTGTCCCCGATTGTTCCCATTGTTCAATTCGAATCACCCTTGAAATAATCCGTGTGTGATTGTATACTCTTACTATACATTTCACAAAAATGGAGGTGCGAAATGAAAGCTACAGTGGTTGATTTAAGGTATAAAATGAACGATGTTCTTAAGGCTCTTGATAGGAATGAGAAGGTTACTGTTCTTTACCGTGGTAAAGTAAAAGGTATTTTAAGCCCACCCGAAAAGAAAAACCATTTAAAAATTACCGAGCATCCATTTTTTGGTATGTCCGTACAGGACACCAACAGGTCGGTATTAGATAAGCTTAATGATTTACGGAAGCCGAGATATAATGATATTTGACACTGATATATTCATTTGGGCAGAACGGGGCAATGAGAAGGTTGCTAAACTTATGGAAAAGACAGAGGAAAAATTTCTTTCCATACAGACTTATATGGAGCTTTTGCAGTGTGCCAAGAATAAGATCCAACATAAATATGTCAAAGACTTCTTAAGTTCATTTGGCTTTATTGTCCTTCCTTTGACCGAAAATATCGGACACCGTGCTTCAATCTACATTGAAGAATACACCTTATCTTGTAGTATTCGGTCGGGGGACGCTATAATAGCCGCAACTGCTGTCGAAAATAACATGACCCTTTCCTCAAGTAACATAAAGCATTTTAAGGTGATAAAAGAATTAAAGATGAAAGTATTTAATCCGTAATCTCTTACTTTCTATAGGTTAATGCCTGTGTTTTGTCCGATGAGGGGACGCTCTTTAAAAATTTAATAACTATCTTGCCAATTAAATTATTGAAGAGCGTCCCCTGCCCCCAAATGCCCTGTTGCTGCACACCAGCCTTTATCGCTGCCCTAAAAGAAAGGTCTCACTTTATCTTCTTCGGGCATGATGTCCCGGTAGACCTTCGTCCATACATGTGGTGTGCCGAAGGTCTGTCGAGATACCACAACGCGAGAGGCCTGGTTTTTTACGTTTTTACGAGCCCATTATGAAAATGGGATATAAGTAGTTGCAACTAATCATTATACTTGTAAAATTCTCACCGGTGACACCAGTTATGAACACGATTTAAATTTATAAGCTACGTTATTTTTTAAGTTTTTTTGTAACTATTCAGCAGCACCTCATCTTTGCCCATTTTTGCCTTCTCGCAAGCCAAAGTATGCTTCAAAGTTCAAAATGAACAGGAAAACGCAGACTCTGAACCTGAGGCACTTCTGAACAGTTACAGGCTAATAGTTACTTCAATTTATTTAGAACCTGACAGGTGGGGCAGGAACAAATCCCGCCCTCAAAATTGGTCTCAATGGCCGCGGCCGGGCAGTTTTCCACGCAGGCCCCGCAGGCCTGGCATCTTTCCATGTGCAGTACTATGTTCTTGCCGCTGAGCAGATCGCGGCCGAATACCCCCGCCGGGCAGACATTCCGGCACAGGTCGCAGCCAATACATTTTTCAGGGCTGACACTGACCTTGGTATTTCTTTTGCCAAGAAGCAGCTCCTTCATGTCCGTGCGCCAGAGGGGCGACCAGGACGGGGTATCATAGCCGAGGTAGACACAGATGACAATTATCCAGAGCAACCAGCCAATTAAACTGATAACGGGCAGGCGCAGGGTTGATAAGGCGATAATCACAAAAAGCGCTGCCGCTGTGACCCCCAGGGCAAGCCCCTTCTGTAATCCTGGTTTGCCGGGAAGTTTAAAGACCAGCAGACAATTGAGAATGGCGGCGGCGAAGATCAGCAGCAATGATTTCCACCAGAAG
>CAZSOB010000097.1:0-5609 GCA_964608155.1 uncultured Desulfobulbia bacterium | reverse complement strand
CGAGGCCGGTGCCTTCGCCGCCGATTTGGGTGGTGAAATATGGATCGAATATTCTTTCCAGATTTTCTTCGCTGATGCCGATACCGGTGTCGCTGATTTCAAGCTCAACAAAATTTATTCCGTCTTTTTGGTCAGGGGGAGGCTGCATTATGAGTTTAATACTCAGGGTGCCGCCATTTTCCTGCATAGCATGGATGGCGTTGGTGCAGATATTCAGGAGTACCTGTTGAATTTGAACCGCACCCCCCATGATCGGCGGGCAGGGTTGGATGTTGGTTACCAGCTTAACCTGTGTTGGAATGGCGGGCCGCAAGAGGCTCAAGGTCTCGCCAATGATTATTGGCAGTCTGACCTGGCTGAATTTCTGCTCCTCCGGTTTACTGAAGGTTTGTATGAGGTTGATTAATTCTCGGGCCCGGCTGGCGGCCTTGGTGATATTGCGGAGGTGTGAGAGAGATTCTGGCGGGATATTCGACGGCAGGCTCAGAAGCTCGGTGTAACCAAAAATAGCGGTGAGCAGGTTATTAAAGTCATGGGTGATGCCGGCGGCCATGGTGCCAATGGCCTCCATTTTATGCGTCTGGCGTAATTCAGCCTCCAGGGTTTCTTTTTCCCGGGCGATCTGGCGTCGTTCTTCAATTTCATCCTGGAGCTCACGGTTTCTCTCCTTTAATTCGGCGGTGCGCCGGTGTACTATAAGCTCCAGATTCTCTTGATATTGGTGCAATTCAAATTCCGCCTCCTTGCGCCGGGTTATATCATGGATAATGACAATGATTGATTTTTCCTCATCCTCATTAATGGCCACCAGGGTTATGGTCAGGTAACGATCTTGAAATTTAAATATTTCATGTTCGCCAATGGTGACTGCCTCGGGGCCAATATTGATCAGAAGCTCGCTTAGTTCGGCCTTTTGGTCTCTGTTGAATATATCTAAAAAGTCGCTGGCGAGCAGTTTCTCTTCTCGCTGGCCTATAATATCCGCTGCCACCTGGTTTATATAGACAATGCGGCCGTCCTCGGTTAATTCAATAAAGCCTTCGGCCATATTGTTAAGGGTGATCCAGAAATGACGGCGGCTGGATAATAGTTCGCTGGTCACAATCCGCTTGTAAACCTTATCGGTGCCGATGATACCATTGCCGAGAGTCGGCAGGCGGCCCTCGTCTAACTTTTTAAAGATTAGATGGATATGACGCTTTATTTCCTTAAATGGGCCTTTGGCGATACAAGCATCAGCGCCGAATTCCTTAAAATTGATCTTCTGCTCCACCGCCGCCGCTGACAGGATGATTATGATTGTCTGTCGCAGTTCTTCCTTTTTGTGCAGGATCTTGCAGAGTTTTTCGCCTGGAATTCTGGGCATGATCAAATCGATAAAAATAATTTCCGGCCGGAAAGATTTGACAATCTCCAGGGCCGCCAGTCCATCCTCAGCGGTCCTTACCTGGTGCCCTTCCTTGATCAGGAAGTTGGTCATTAATTTTAGAATTACCGGATTATTATCGACTACAAGGATATCACGGGTCATAAACTGCCTCAAGCTGATGGGGATAATTATGGGCTAATAGTTCCAGCCGCTGCCGCCCAGGGATTCTTTATTGACCGTGACCGATTTCTGGGACTTGGTTAATTTACCCTCCTTCCAGAGGCCCTCTTTCTTGGTGCCGTCGGCCAGAGTTAAAATTCCCCGGCCGTCAAATTTACCGGCCCACCAGCTGCCTTTGTAAGTGGAGCCGTCCGGTTTCCTGGCTGTGCCAATACCGCTGGGCAGGTTGTTTACCCAGTTGCCCTTATAGGTGGAACCGTCAGGATAGGTCAATGTCCCCTGACCGGTAAATTTGTCATTGATAAAGGAACCCTGGTATTTAGCTCCCGAAGGGTAGGTGTAGGTGCCATTGCCGTTGAACTGGCCATAGGCGAATTGTCCCTTATAAACAGCCCCGTTGGCCTCGGTATATTTACCCTTGCCAAAGAAACGGCCATCTCTGAATTCACCCGTGTAGACGGCACCGTCTTGGTATGTCTTTTTGCCCAGGCCGGAGAATTTACCGTCCTTGAAATTGCCGGTGTAGGTAGTGCCGTTGGCGTAGGTCTTGGTTCCCTCGCCATTGGGCTTGCCATTTTTAAATTGCCCCACATACTTCATGCCGCCGAAATACGAGAAGGTGCCGCTGCCGTTTTGGCAGTTGCCGGAGATACACTTCGCCTGGGCTAATGCGGGCGGAAAAATTAAGAGGATTAAAACGATGGCGGTACTGAACATTTTTGTTACCTTTTATATTTAATTATATCCATATGTTAACTTATTCAACTAAGACGGATAAATTGCGATAAACAGTGAAGAGAGTTCTTTACCAGCTCTTTTATAGTTGTAACTATTCAGCAGCACCCCATCTTTGCCCATTTAGGATTTCTCGAATACGAAGGTATGCTTCAAAAGCCTAAATGAACAAATATGGAGCACTGCTGAACAGTTACAGCCTGGTGGTTATTGTTACTTTTCAGGCATCATACTGAATAGTTACTTATAGTTTACTCAAGCACCCTCGCTAAAGTCAAGGCCTGGATATCACGTGCGCCACTATGGAGCAGGACGGCGGCGCATTCGTTGAGGGTGGAGCCGGTGGTGAAGACATCGTCAATTATAAGTATGTTTTTGTCTTTGAGCGGCGTGGAATCAGCCACCATAAAGGCGTTACGCAGATTTCTACGCCGTTCGCGGCCGTTTAAGCTGGCCTGGGGCGTGGTCCAGCGTTGGCGGACAAGTAAATCGCCTCTTATGATCTGCTTGTCTTGGGGGAAAAAGGAGCGGGTCAGGGTCAGGGCCTGATTAAAACCCCGCTGGCGCAGACGCTTATGGTGGAGGGGGACTGGAATAATCAGATCCGGGAAATTCAGCTCCCGCTTTACCGGGGAGCGTCGCAGCAGAGCGCTGAAGGTCTGCTGGCCCGTTGTCCGGCCCCGGTATTTAAATTCGTGAATCAGGGGAGCGCTGAATTTATCATAGATAAACAGAGCCCTGGCCTTGCTGAAAGCAGGCCGCTGCCGCAGACAGGCCCCGCAGAGATGGCTTGCCGTTGAATCAGGCAGCAGGCGGCCGCAGCAGGAGCAGAGGGGCGGCTGGATTATGGTGAGGCGGCCGCCGCAGGTGGGGCAGAATAAAATATCTGTTCCCGGCCTGAGCTGCTCTCTACAGAGCAGGCAGCGAGCCGGGAACAGGACATCTAAAAGGGCGGCGCCGAGATTGGTGAAGCGGGTTGAGAGGCTCACATATTATCGATAATGGCCTGGGCGAACTCGGAACATTTAAGTTCATGGGCTCCGGTCATAAGACGGGCCAGGTCATAGGTTACGGCCTTTTTAGAAATAGTGGTCTCCAGGGCCTTCTGGATGAGGTCTCCGGCCTCCTGCCAGCCTAAGTATTCCAGCATCATGACCCCGGAGAGGAGCAGGGAGCCTGGATTGACCTTATCTAAGCCGGCGTATTTGGGGGCTGTGCCGTGGGTGGCCTCAAAGAGGGCCACCTGGTCACTGATATTGGCCCCCGGTGCCAGGCCCAGACCGCCGACCTGAGCCGCCAGGGCGTCGGAGATGAAGTCACCGGTGAGGTTGGGCAGGGCCAGGACACTGTATTCCGCCGGCCGCAGGAGGATCTGTTGGAACATGGCGTCAGCTATGCGGTCTTGAATAACTATCTTGCCTTCGGGGCGTTTGCCGTCATATTTATCCCAGAGTTCCTGTTCGGTGATGCATTGCTCCGGGAATTCATCTCTGGCCAGTTCATAACCCCAGTTGCGGAAGGCACCCTCGGTGAACTTCATTATATTACCCTTATGAACCAGGGTCACATTGGGCTTATTGTGCTTGATGGCATATTCAATGGCCTTGCGGACTAAGCGTTTGGTGCAGAATGGGCTGATGGGCTTGATGCCGATGCCGGATTCGGGCCGGATTTTCTTGCCGAGGGAGGCCACGAAATCAATCATTTTTTTGGCCTCGGGGCTGTCGTTCTTCCATTCGATCCCTGAGTAAACGTCCTCGGTATTCTCCCGAAAGATGATCATATCGACCTTTTCCGGCTCCTTTACCGGGCTGACAACCCCCTGGAAATAGCGCACCGGCCGGACACAGGCGTAAAGATCAAGTTCCTGGCGCAGGGTAACATTTAAACTGCGGATACCCTCGCCCACCGGGGTGGTCAGCGGCCCCTTGATGGCGACGATATACTCGCGAATAGTGTCGAAGGTGGCGGTGGGCATCCATTCGCCGGTTTTATCATGGGCCTTGTCGCCGGCAAAGGTCTCTAACCAGCTTATTTGGCGCTCACCCTTGTAGGCCTTGGCAACCGCGGCATCCAATACCTTGCTGGCGGCGGCCCAGATATCGGGGCCGATGCCGTCACCCTCGATAAAGGGGATAATCGGCTGCTCGGGGACATTTAAGGTTCCATTGTCATTGATGGTGATTTTTTCTGCCTGCATTGCTTCTCCTTTCACTTGTCTTATTTCTTTTAAGAGTGCTTCGGTCTTTGCCCGCAGCAAATCCTTGTTATGGCGTGATTCAACATTAAGCCGCAGTACCGGCTCGGTATTTGATTTTCTGATATTAAAGCGATAGTCGCTGAATTCCACGCTCAGGCCGTCGGTGTAATCAAGGCGGCCGCCGGCGGCAAAACGTTTTTTTACTCTAATGATTGCCGCCTCAGGATCATCAACCCTGGAGTTTATCTCGCCGCTCACCGGGAAGGCCTCAAGGCGCGGGGCGATGAGGCTGGAGAGGGAGCGGCCGCTGCGGCTCAGTAATTCGCAGAGCAGGAGCCAGGGAATCATGCCGGAATCGCAATAGGCGAAATCGCGGAAATAATGGTGGGCCGACATCTCGCCGCCATAAACCGCGTCTTCCTGCCGCATGCGCTCTTTGATGAAGGCGTGGCCGGTTTTGCTCATGACGGCCTGGCCGCCGGCCTGGCGCACCAGCTCCATGGTATTCCAGGTCAGGCGGGGGTCATGGATTATTTTTGCCCCTGGATTTTTGCTCAGGATGGCCTGGGCCAGGAGCCCCACTATATAATAACCCTCAATAAAACGGCCCTGCTCGTCAAAGAAAAAGCAGCGGTCACAATCGCCGTCCCAGGCCAGGCCCAGATCGGCCTGTTGGCGGATAACCGCCTCGGTGGTGGCGGCCCGATTCTCTGGCAGGAGAGGGTTGGGAACACCGTTGGGGAAATGACCGTCCGGCTGTTGCTGGAGTTTGATAAATTTAAGGGGCAGATGTTTCTCAAGGAGATTTAGAATCGGCCCGGCACAGCCGTTGCCGCAATTGGCGACTACGGTTAGGGGGCGGAGCTCCGGGGGATTAATATAGCCTAAGAGATGTTTAATATAATCCGGCCGGGGATTAATGGTCGTGTAACTGCCGGGCCTGGCCGCCTTGAGAGGCTGGCGGGCGGCGGTCAGGCGCTCAATATCCCGCAGGCCGCTGTCGCCGCTGATGGGCCGCGCGCCCTTACGCACCAGCTTCATACCGTTATAGTCGGCCGGATTGTGACTGGCGGTAATAATGACCCCGCCGTCCACCTCAAGGTTGGCGGCGGCGAAATATATCTC
>CAZSOB010000096.1:0-5658 GCA_964608155.1 uncultured Desulfobulbia bacterium | reverse complement strand
GGTGTTCCACCCTCTTTTCCGCCCTGATTATCAATCTGCATCTCTCCGGCACCTGCATTAAAGATACCGACCTTTTTCAGCGGGATATCACCAACCTCCTTAATCATCCCATTGAGCCACTTTATAACCTGGCCAAACAGTTCGCCAAATTGCTGCCGGTTTTCTTTAATGATATCGGGGCGGAGGGTGAACTGCGGGAGGTCTCAACCGAGCTGGACGAGATTCATCGCCGCCATGATCTCCTTATCCATTTTCTCCGCAAACAGAGCCATGTGGAATCCAGCAATCTCATTGTCGCCTTTATTGAGGCTATTTTTTCCTTCTGGCGCACCAAGGACAAGGAGCTGCTGGCCGATTTTCTGCCCCCGGAGGTCTTGCAGCAGGTCGATACTCACGGCCCCTTTATTGATGATCTGCATATTCTGCTGAAGAGGGTCTTTGAACTGCCGGCCATTCAGGGGGTGCAGGATCTTCTGAACTGGCCCCAGTCGGAACGGCAGAGTTTTTTAAATCAGCAGGCGGATCTGAATCCGGTGGAGCTGCGCCGTTTTACCCTGCTGGTGGAGATGTATTACCTGTTGTATGAAAAATATAACCTGGGTCTTCAGGATATGCGGCAGCAATTAGAGCTGGCGGCCAACTCCGGTTTTCCTGAACTCAGCGAATTGATTGAGGCCTTAGAGGCTGGCGGCACCTTTGAGTGCCTTGAGGCCCTACTTGATCATCTTGAGAATCTTCAAAAGATTATTTTAAGTAAGGAAATTTTTGAGGCCAAGGAGGATATTTATTATAAACGGCATATTGCCGTTGATATTCCTTCGGTATACGGCCGTTACCGGGAACGTAAATTTGACGCCCTGGGTCTCACCTTCCGCTTAGAGAATATGGCCAATATCTATCTTGAGAAGATTCCCCAGACCGTGAATCTCTCATTCATCACCGAGGCCACCTTTATTCGGATTATAAACTGCTTAAAGCTCTATATCAGAGCTCTGAAGATAGATGGCATTACCAGCCGTTATTTAGAGTCCTATGTGGCCCTGCTTGGCAACTCTTTGGAGCAGAAGCGCTTCTCTTATACCCAGTATCTCGATATCTTCCGGGGCCTGTCCGAGGGCGTTAAGGATATTATTTATGCCTTTTATACCAACGTCCACCAGAATAATCTCTCCATCATTATTCCTCAGATCGGGGCTGATAATCTTATGCCCCGCTACCGCAGTCTCTGGCATGAAGACGATAAGAGCGGCAGCATCCACCGCTTAAGTGAATCGTTTCTGCGGGATATTATCTCGGGTACCTTTGGTCTGCAGCACTTGGATAATTTTATTACCCGGATCTACCAGACCTTAGAGACTCAGAAGGAGTTACTGGATGAAAATAATCTCGACCTCCTGATGACCTATAATCCCGAAAATGTCATCACCTTTCTCCACCAGCGTAATTCCCACACCGATAACATCCTCATGCTCGGTAATAAGGGCTATAACCTGAAACTGCTGGCTACCGATGCTCAACAGGTGCCGCCCGGTTTTGTGATTACCACCGAGATGTTTCGCTGCTGGCCGGTGATTAAGGACTTTTTTAAGGCCCGTGAGGAGTTTATGGCTCAGATCAGGCAGGCCATGCGTGAGTTGGAGGAGACGACTGGCAAGGGCTATGGTGACCCGAAAAATCCGCTGCTCGTTTCGGTACGGAGCGGAGCGGCGGTTTCCATGCCGGGGATGATGGCTACCCTGCATAATATTGGTTTGAATGAGGAGATTGCCGAGCACTTTGCCAGGGAAAGCGGCCTGGAGTATCTTGCCTGGGATAATTATCGGCGGTTTTTACAATCCTGGGCCATGACCAGCGGGGTTTCCCGTGAAACATTTCAGGCCTTAATGGATGAGGCCAAGAGCAAATATGATGTTCAGGTCAAGCGTCAGTTCACCCCGGCCCAGATGAAGGAGCTGGCCCTGAAATACCAGAAGACCATTCGCGGGATTGGCATTGGTATCCCCGATGATCCCTGGCTGCAGTTAATAGCCGCCCTGGAGATGGTGCTTAATTCATGGAACACCTCAAAAACCCGTGATTACCGGGCTCTGATGGATGTTTCTGATTCCTGGGGCACGGCGGTTATTATCCAATCCATGGTCTATGGTAATCTGGGCCAGGAAAGCGGCAGCGGTGTCCTCTTTACTGCCCATCCCTACCGTAAGGTGCGGCGGGTGGCCCTCTGGGGTGATTACGCCCCCGGCGATCAGGGGGAGGATATTGTCTCTGGCTTAGTTACCGCGTATCCCATCTCGGTGGAACAGGCTGAGATTGACGGCCGCTCCAGGGAGTTTACCTTGGAACGGCGTTTTCCCAAGATATACCAGCGTCTGCGCAGTATTGCCAGGGAGCTGGTCTATGAAAAGCATTGGAACCCACAGGATATTGAGTTCACCTTTGAAGGCCCGGAGGCGGATGATCTCTATCTCCTTCAGACCAGGGATATGATCACCATTAAGAAGAAGGAAAATTTCTCCGCCTTTGTTGATAATATAGAGATGAAGAAGGCGGTTCTCGGCAAGGGAATAGGGGTCAGCGGCAGCGCCCTGGCGGGCCGAGCCGTGTTTACGGTGGAAAATATAAACCGTCTGCGGTTGGAAGACCCCCAAACTCCCCTGATTCTGGTACGCCAGGATACGGTGCCGGAGGATATCAAAGAGGTCTCCATGGTCGACGGCCTGATTACCGCCCGCGGCGGCCAGACCTCCCATGCCTCGGTGGTGGCTCTGCGGCTTGATAAGACCTGCGTGGTGGGCTGCAAGAATCTCAAGGTCTATGAGACTGAAGAGCGCTGTGAGATCAGCGGGCATGTTATCCGTTTTGGCGATCCCATCTCCATTGACGGCCGCAAGGGGCTCTTCCTGCGCGGCAGCCATCCCATTCAGAAGGAAGTACATATCCTGCCCATCTGATTTATGCCCCTTCTCCTTTATTCATATATAAGCGCTGAAATTCTAGCCCCTTTTTTTGCCAGCCTGCTGATTCTAAACGGGGTACTCTTTATCGGCCGCCTTATGCAGGTGATGGATCTTATCTTCACCATGAATATTGGTCTGACTGATTTTATCCGTCTCTGTATTTATTTGTCTCCCAAGCTCCTGCTCTTCTCCCTGCCCATGGCCAGTTCCATTGCGGTGATTATCGCCTTCACCCGTCTCACTAATGATAACGAGATTGTTGCCTTGAAGGCCGCCGGGGTCAGCCTTTACAAAATGATACCGCCGGTGATCCTCTTTGCCGTCTGTACGGCCTTGATTACGGGCTACTCGGCTGTCCATTTTATTCCGGCCGGTTCCACGGCCATGAATAATCTCTTTATTAAACTGGCCACAGAGAAGATAAACAGCGGGGTGCGGGCCAAACGTTTCAGTGACAATACCGGAGCGCTGGTGATCTACGCCGAGGAGGTGAACCCTCACACCCGGGCCTGGAAGGGGGTATATATCTCTGATCTGCGGGATAAGGCACACCCGGTAACCATTATTGCTGCCCGTGGAACCTTAACGCCCCATCTGGATCGGATGTATATAAGTCTGAGCCTTGATAATGGTACTATGCACCGCACAGACGGCCGTCTAACCCAGACCATCAAGTTTGCCCATTATACCATTAATCTGCCGGTGAAACCGCCTAAGATCATTGCCGGGGTGAGAAAATCGCGTTCCAGTATGACCCAGGGGGCCTTATTAAAAGCGGCGCAGAATCCCGCAAAAACCCCGGCCCAGCGGGCTGAATTTTTAAGTGAATACCATAAACGCCTGGCCCTGGCCGGCGGCTGCTTTATCCTTACCATCCTCGGTATGCCCCTCGCTCTGCGCAGCCGTCCCGGCCGCCGCAATCTGGCCCTGCCCCTTGGTATTGGTTTTTTTCTGCTCTATTTTATCTGTTTAAGCATAGCCGAGAGTCTGACGATGACTTCCAGCCTGCCGGTGGGCCTTATTATGTGGCTGCCTAATATAATACTAGGGCTCATAACCATCATCATAACGCACTCTACTGCCGCTGAGGGCTGGCGAAAACATAAGTTGACTTAGTTGGTAAGGATGTTTAATGTTGCTTGCAAATTGTTCCTACACCACTAAGGGGACTGAATTTTTTTTGCGTTTTTGGCGAAAATCATTCTGTCCCCGAATAGATTGTTTTGGGTATTCACTTTTTGCAGTTATTTTTTAGAATTAAAACTTCCTCTTCAGGAGAATAAAATATTGGATTTAAACGACTCATTAACCACAGGTATCAGCGATTTTTTTGATCTGGAAAATCAGGAAATTCCAGAGGAGCTGCCTGTAATGGCGGTACGGGATGTGGTTATATTTAATTATATGATTATTCCCCTCTTTGTCGGTCGTCCTGCCTCGGTATCCGCTGTTAATGATGCTCTGGCCAAGGATAAGCTTCTTCTGCTCGTTACCCAGAAAGACAGCACTCTGGATAAGCCGGGATCTGATGATATCTATAAGGTGGGTATGGTGAGCATGATTATGCGTACCCTGAAACTGCCCGATGGCCGGCTCAAGGTGCTTATTCAAGCCTTGAGCAAGGCCAGGATAGATGAACTAATCCAGACCGACCCCCATTTTTTGGCCAAAATCACCGTCCTTAATGATGAAGAGACTACTGAGGTTGATGTTGAGATAGAGGCCCAGATGCGCACGGTTCGGGAGCAGACGGAAAAACTCCTCGCTTTGAAGGGTATCATGGCCTCCGAGCTGATGATGATTTTGAATAATATTGAAGAGCCCGGCCGTCTTGCTGATCTGGTTATCTCCAACCTGCGCCTGAGGACCAATGAATCCCAGGAGGTTCTGGAGACCAACGATCCTGTTCAGCGTTTACGCAAGGTGGCGGAGTTTTTGCGTAAAGAGCTGGCCGTTTCTATCATGCAGGACAAAATTGAGTCCCAGGCCAAGGACGAGATGAGTAAGAGCCAGCGGGAGTATTATCTCCGGGAGCAGATGCACGCCCTGAAAAAGGAGCTGGGTGACGTTGACGACCGCTCGGAAGAGCTCGATGAGTTGCGTAAAAAAATCACCAAGATACGGATGCCTAAAGAGGTCAAGAAGGAGGCCTTGAAGCAGTTAAAACGCTTTGAGATGATGCATCCGGATGCATCTGAGGCCACTATTGTCCGTACCTATCTCGACTGGATTGTTGATATTCCCTGGCTGTGCAGCACCAAGGATAAACTTGATCTGAAAGAGGCCCGTAAGGTACTGGATACCGACCATTACGGTCTTGATAAGGTTAAGGAACGGATTTTGGAATATCTCGCTGTCCGTAAACTGAATAAGAGTACCAAGGGGCCAATATTGTGTTTTGTGGGGCCGCCAGGGGTAGGTAAGACCTCCCTCGGCCGCTCCATTTCCCGGGCCATGGGCCGTAAATTTTATCGGCTCTCCCTCGGCGGTATGCATGATGAGGCTGAGATTCGCGGCCATCGCCGCACCTATATCGGTGCCATGCCCGGCCGGATTATTCAGGGTCTGAAGATGGCTGGATCTAACAATCCGGTGTTTATGATGGATGAAATAGACAAGGTGGGGCAGGATTATCGGGGTGATCCATCCTCCGCCCTCCTTGAGGTACTGGATCCGGAGCAGAATTTTTCCTTTTCCGATC
>CAZSOB010000095.1:0-5689 GCA_964608155.1 uncultured Desulfobulbia bacterium | reverse complement strand
CCGGCATAAATGAGGTGGGCTAATTCTTCATTGTAGGAGATTTCAAGGTGGCAGTTCGGGTTGTCATTCAAGGAATGTTTAAGCTGCCAGAAATCATGATTAATATTCGGATCCGGACTTGAACCAAGCAGGACAAACTGGCAGCCGTGGGCCAGGGAGTAGGAGATGGCGTGACGAATCAGATTTACGCCTTTTTGGTGATCCAGCCGGCTGACCACGGCGACAATCGGCTTCATTTCCTGCCGCAGTAACAGACGGTGGCGGAGCGCCTCCTTGTTCTTATACTTATCGTCAATATTACTTAAAGAGTATTGGCGGGCAATATGTGGATCAATTTCCGGATTCCAGACATTATAATCAATTCCGTTCAGGACGCCGCCAAATTTCGCCGCGTGGACATGCAATGTGTTCTGAAGACCGTAGCCCAGGTCGGAATTTTTTATCTCCCAGGCATATCCGGGAGAAACGGTTGTCACAAAATTGGAAAAAACTATACCGCCCTTCATTAAGTTAAAGGCGCTGGGAATATGGTCATCCTGTAGTTGGTGATGATTAAAATAACGGGCCGGATTAAGGCCGACCTGCCTTAGAATATCCGGGCCGCACAATCCTTGATGCATCAGATTATGCAGGGTATAGCAGACCCTGGAATGGGTCATGCCCTGATACTTGTATACATCATAGAGAAGGACGGGAACCAGACCTGTCTGCCAGTCATGACAATGAATAATATCAGGATGCTTATTGGATTTAAGCATAAACTCCAGAGCGGCCCGGCTGAAAAAAGCAAAGCGCTCCGGATCATCATGATGCCCGTACAGAATACCGCGGTCGAAAAAATTTTTATAAAAATGCGGCTTGATAAAAAAGCATTTCAGGCCATCAACAAAACCAAAATAAACATTGCAGCGCACCTGCTGATCATGAAAAGGAACCCAAAGGTCACTGTATTCTTTTTGCAGCCCCCAGATATGGTCAAAACGCATACAGTCGTAGAAAGGCAGGATAATCTCTACCGCGTTGCCCCGAATTTGAAGTTCACGGCTCAGGCCCTGAACCACGTCGGCCAGTCCGCCGACCTTCGCGACAGGTGCGCATTCCGAAGTTACCATCATGATATACATACGGTTAACCCTTCATCGTCATAGTTTATGAAATATCTGCCGCGCGTTTTCAGCCAAAGGCGCGATAGTCAATGTGCGGGAATATATTGTTCCGGTATTCTATCATCGACAGCCATCTCTCGTTTATTGATTGATTGCTGATTTCTCTTTCAAGGCGGTGTAACTGGCTGAGGTGGGTATTGACCCTGCGGGCCGCGTAATCCGGCATTGTGCCGGAGTTTATCATAAAGGCCCAGTCACTTGCCTGGGCAAGGAGTAATTCCCGGGCCGCCTGGTTCAGCGCCCTCAAGGTCAGGCCCTCCGCCTGCGGGTAGCCGCGGGCCAGCCCTTCCATTACCTCGGCGCCATGATGCAGGTGGGGATAAATCCAGTCATTACGGTCATTAAGCCAGGTCTCGTGTGAGCCGTTGCGGCCCCAGCTGGAAGCGGATGGGGCCGCTGTCTGCTGTTCGGGATATTCATCGAGATATTCGGACAATGTGACCAGCTTAATTTCATCTGACTGTTTGACCTGTCTGATCAGGGAATCGAGCCATATCGGCCCTTCAAACCACCAGTGACCGAAAAGCTCGGCGTCATAGGGCGCCACGATTATCGGCGGCTGATCCATGACGGTATTTAAGTATTCAATCTGCTTGAGGCGGCCGGCAATAAAATGCGCGGCATGCCGGGCGGCTTTCCGACTCGCGGCCTCTGGTATGTAAACTTCTTTTTGATCCGTATTGCCGGTAATCCGGTAATATTTAAAGCCGGTATCCGTGCGGACACCGTCACGATGGATGTATGGCCGGATATATTCATAATCAAGATCATAGGCAATATCGCGGTAGAATTCCCGGTAATCATAATCTCCGGGATAACCGCCCTCCGAACTCCAGACCTGTTGCGATGCTTCGGGATCACGACCGAAAGCTATAGTCCCGGCCGGGCAGGAGATGGGGGCAAATACGCCATATTCCGGTTGGGGCCGGGATCGTGTCAGCCCGTGAGTTTCTATAACAGTATAGCCGATGGCTTGTTTGGCAAGTAATTTGTCAATTTCCGAGCAGTAGCCGCACTCCGGCAGCCAGAAACCCTTTGGGGCGCGGTCGAAAAGCTGTTGATAGTACGCGGTGCCAATCCTGATCTGGGCCTGGACGGCGGATGAATTAGCCAAAAGCAGGGGCAGGTAGCCATGGGTGGCGGCTGAGGCGATAATTTCAATTCGGCCAAGATCCTGCAGTCTTTTAAAGGCCTGTATTAGGTTTTTGTTATAACGGTTCAGGAAGGCATTATGCGTCTTCATTAAATGCTGCTGATAAAAGAGCGCCAAGGCGTGGAACTCCGGCTGTGTTCTGGTTCTGCTTATCTCGTTCTGTGATAATTGGATTAAGTCTTCAAGCCGTTTTAAATAGCGCGACTTCAGTAATGAATCTTCCAGCATCGCGGCTAGGGGCGGCGAAATCGACATGGTCAGACGGAAATCGATTTTGTCTTCTATGAGCCGGTCAAACAACAGGAGAAGCGGGATGTATGTTTCGGTTATTGCCTCAAAAAGCCAGCGCTCTTCAAGGGCGTCGTCATATTCAAGATGTCTTACGTAAGGAAGGTGGGCGTGAAGAACCATGGCCAGATATCCCCGGCCATGCTGTCTGATTCCGCCGTTATAGGTGGTATTGTTCATCTGGATGAGATGCCGGCAATAAACCTTCTTTCAACAGACTCAGTCAGGTTGAAACTTTGCCCATGACGAGGTATTTCCCGCGGCGGATTCTCATGGAGTCCGGCATAATCAACAGACGGGAAATAGGGCTCCGTATCTATATGTGCATGTGGTAAAAACGAGACTTGGCGGGGAGGATTTTTGATGATTTCGATGGCATTGATATATTTGTCGACGGCTTCTCCGCCGAACCGTATCCTGTTTTCTAAAGGCGGTACTGTCTGGTCGAAGTTTTCGGCTTTGACCTCCGCGGCCGTGGTATCATCGGCAGTCGTTGCGGATGTTCGAGACGCATGGTCTGCCGATTTACTGTCCGGGTAGAACCCGGTTGCCGGCGTGTCGCGGGGGGCTTCGGCAGAGTTCGACCGGGCAAGGGGGGAAAAACGGCCGTTCGCGTTTTTAAAGCCCAGTTCAGCGGAATATGTCCTGCCGGCCTTTGGCAGGGTGATATAGCTTTTTTTATCACCTATGTTGATTTCAACTTCAAATGAAGCGCGGGCCATAGGGGCGTAAGAAAGATTTTCGGTAATGTCATGCAGCCTGATAAGCGGCCGGCATCCCTTCTGGTTTAGTCTGCTCATGTCACCGGCCTCGACTTCCCAGATGATATGAGCGGAATATGGATCAACAGCCATTAGAAAGATACTGGTTTTGCCATATGAGGCAGGCAACGAGGGGGGATCCGGGTTGGAAACCATGTTAATCTCAGGCATATTGAAATGTGATTGACTGACCATGTTTTCATCCTTCATGGTTCGATTACCTCACACTGTGCTGTTTGCACATAAAAATCTTTGAATCTCAGTAAGTTGCGCCGGATGTCCGTAACTGCTCCAAAATTGGCGGTAAATAGAAGGTGGAGAACTCGAGGCCTCTGCTCATTGCCTCTTCCTGAGAGTTTTGACTCAAATTAAGAAAATATACTACAAAGCAACTTGTGAAAATACAAGTTATATTCAATGGCACTTGGTTAGAGTTCTGCGTTAAGGTTTAATTGGCCATTTCCTGCCGCAACCAGTCTTCAATCTGGGAGCTGGTCGGCAGGCGGCCGGCTGATTTAAGCCTGCCGTTTATAATCAGGGCCGGGGTCTGCGTGACCCCGTAACGCCCGATTTCATCCAAGTCGTGAACCTGGAATATATCCGCGGCCACCCGCAGGCGGGCCATTATCTCGATAATTAATTTCTGAAGATTATTGCAGCTCACGCAGCCGGGGCCTAATATTCTGATGGTCAGGGCCTTTTTATTGTCAATTTTCAGATCCCCGGCCATGAGTCGGTCATACTCCCGAGCCAGGGCCTGCCGGTATTTATCCGCCATGCCGGAGGGGATATAGTTCTGGCCGGCTACGGCCTGGAACAGCTTGTTGACAGCTGTCTCACGGGGCAAATTTTCCCGCATGAGCCGGTTTAAGGTCACGTCAAGCCCCATTAGGCCGATGGTGGCCTGACCGATCTTTAACTGGCGCTGCAGGGGGGCTTCGTCTATTTCAGCCATGCCGTGATCTCATCTTTGCCCGGTACGCGGCCGACACATTTAATCTCACCGTCAATGGTAAGGGCGGGGGTAGAGAGAACCCCGGCCTGGGCCATTGTCTGAAAGTCCGTGATTTTACTGACCTCGGCGCTAACCCCGCTTTCGGCCACGGCCTCTTTGACCAGAGCGGTCAGTTTCTCACAATTGGGGCAGCCGGGGCCCATTATCTTGATGTCCATATTATTCTCCCTGTTTATAAAATCGCGTTAAAAAGATAACCCACCAGCAATATACCGCAACCCACCACCCCGATGAAGGAGGCGATAAGCCGGGGCTTAAGAACCTTACGCAGAATTACCATCTCCGGCATGGAGAGGGCGATAACACTCATCATAAAGGCCAGCACCGTGCCCAGGGCCGCCCCTTTCTCCAAGAGGGCCTGAACGATGGGGACAATAGCCGCGGCGTTGGAATACATGGGGATGCCGATGACCACCGCCGCCGGTACCGACCACCAGGCGGCCTTGCCCATGAGGGCGGCCATGAAGTTCTGTGGTACAAAGCCGTGGATTCCAGCCCCTACGGCGATTCCGGCCAGCATATAGGGCCAGACCTTGCTCACTATATCACGCACCGATTCGCCACCCATGCGGATACGATCTGGCCAGCGTAGATTGTCGTCGGGCACGGATTGGGCATCATTTCTGATCTGCAATACCCAGTCTTCGATATGGGGCTCAAGGTGGAGACGGCCCATGATCCAGCCGGCTGTGACGGCCACTGACAGGCCGGTTACAAGATAGAGGGCCGCTACCTTCCAGCCCAGAAGACCGTACAGGAGAACCAGGGCAATCTCATTGACCATGGGGGCCGAGATGAGAAAGGAAAAGGTCACTCCGAGAGGCACGCCCGCGGTTACAAAACCAATAAACAGCGGAACCGCCGAGCAGGAGCAGAAAGGGGTGACAATGCCCAGCATGGCAGCCAGGACATTACCGATAGTCTCGTTGCGGCCGGCCAGAATACGGCGGGTCTTTTCCGGGGTAAAGAAACTGCGGATTATACCAACCCCAAAGACCACGAGGACTAAGAGCATCAGAACCTTGGGGCTCTCATAGAGAAAGAATTCCAGTGCAGAACCGCCATGGCTGCCTCTGTTCAGCGGCAGGAGACTGTAAGTAAGAAAGCGGGCCAGGGGCAGAAGCTGCTGGTAGATGATGAACCAGAGGGTCAGGCCGCCGAGAAGGGCGCAGATGGTTTTGAGCAGACCTGGTGTATGCCGGCTGGTTATTTTTTTGTCGTCAGTTCCGCAGACACATTTTGCCGGATCCATTATTGTTTTTCCCGGTAGATATCTTCCCGGTGGGTATCACGGGCCTGGCGGAGG
>CAZSOB010000094.1:0-5734 GCA_964608155.1 uncultured Desulfobulbia bacterium | reverse complement strand
GCAAAGGGGTACCACGGCTGATCAATATAATCTGCGACCAGGCCCTGCTCAGCGGCTTTGCCGAAGGCTCTCCTGTCATTGATGAAGAGATAATCCAGCAATGTATTATGGATCTTGACATTTACAATTCCAGCAGCCCGCTGCCGGCGGTATCAAAAAGCACCGCCATCAAGCGCTCCTGGCTGATACTGAAGAATGTCCTGCTTACGGCTCTATGGATTTCGGTTATCATTGTTATTGTTATGGCCGCTCTCTTTGTATTCTGGGATATAAATCCCATTGGGATCATCACCAAGGCCGGCAACTGCCTGCTGGACTTTATTTTTAAATTGTTTTAATCGGGAGGACAACGTGGGCAAGGTATTCAAGGCGTTAAACAAGGCGATGTCCAATCCGGAGGAGACCGTTTCTCCCCCTCCTCCAGCTTCACCCGCCCCCTCAGTAAAAGCGGAGCGGCAGGAACCAATAACAGCCCAAAAGCCCGAAGTGCCGTCAGTCAGTGCGGCGGGGAATACAGATAATACCTCCGGAGTAAATAACTGGGATGAAAAATTAGTAGCCTTTTCGGCCCCCTCCTCAATTATTACCGAGAATATACGCCATCTGCGTAACCGGATACTGCATCCCCCCTCCGGCGGCCCCGCTCTGCGCCGGGTTATGGTTACCAGCGCCCTGCCGGGCGAGGGTAAGAGCATGCTCTGTGCCAACCTGGCCATTTCCATGGCCCAGGGCCTTGAGCAGCACGCCCTGCTCGTTGACTGTGACCTGCGACGTTCCAGCCTGGCCCAGATGCTGGCAGTAGACAACAGCCAGGGCCTGAGCAATTTTCTCCAGCATGACCGTAAACTTGGAGAGGTAATCCGTCAGACGGGACTGCGTAAATTATCCCTCTTACCCAGCGGGCCCACCCCAATGAACCCTGCTGAGCTCCTGGATTCTAAACGGGTTGGCGAGATGTTTGATGAATTGTCTAACCGCTATGATGACCGTTTTATTATTATCGACACCCCGCCCCTGCCCATGGCCGCCGAAACAACAGTCTTGGCCCATCAGGTGGATGGTATCATCATCGTGGTGCGCTGGGGCAGGGCCGCCCGAGAACAGGTCAGACAGATGGCAGAAAATCTGAAAAAAGACAAAATCATCGGCGTGGTCTTCAACGCCTTTGAAAAGGATATATTAAGCGCCAAACTTACCGGTTACGACTCCTACGGCCATTACGGAGGCTATTAGAACACCCATGCCCTATATTTCAGGCAAATATTACCCAATTCGCCGCGTTATCTTTTTTCTGGGCGAAGGAGCTTTAATCTTCACGGCTATCTTTCTCATGCACATGTTATTTATGGGCCAGGAGGTCTTCCTGCTCCACGAGAACCTGTGTCTGCTCCGCACCTCTCTCGTTACCGTAGTCTTTATGCTCTGCCTCTATTTCTTTGACCTCTATGACCTCGATGTCTATTCATCTATGGCCGACACCGCCGCCCGAATGACCCAGGCCTTTGGTTTTGGCTGTATTATACTCGCCGTAATTTACTATCTCTTCCCCTCCAGCGTTATCCCCACACATATCTTCCTGCTGGGCTATTTATTGATTTGCGTATTGCTGGCCCTGTGGCGTTTCTTTTACATCACGGCCCTAAACAAACGATTATTTGCTGAACCCATTATTATGCTGGGCAGCGGCAAGCTGGCAGCCGACATTGCCAACGAGATAATCAACCGGATCGACGCCGGCTACCGGATTGCCGCTATTATCGGGCAGGAGCGGCCGCTGTTCCCCACCAACGATATTCCGTTTTACAACCACAATGAAAAATTAACGGATATCTGCCTGCGTCATAAGGCAGATATAATCGTCGCGGCCTTAGACGACCGCCGCGGCACGATGCCGGTTCTTGACTTAATCAACTGTAAATTGAACGGGGTGCGGATATTGGCCGGAATCGGTTTTTTTGAGAAATTAACCGGTAAAATAATAGTGGAACGGGTTAACCCGGACTGGATTATCTACTCCAGCGGCTTCAGCACCGGCCGGCTTTTAAATGCCGTAAAGAGAGGAATAGATATACTGCTGGCCATCATCGGCCTGACTCTCACCGCCCCCATAATGCTGGTAAGCGCCATTATTATCAAAATAGAATCACCAGGCCCCATTTTCTATCTTCAGACCAGGGTGGGACTGCGGGGCAATCATTTTAGGGTGATAAAATTTCGTTCAATGCGCCAGGATGCCGAAAAAAACGGCGCGGTCTGGGCCATGACCAACGACAGCAGAGTAACCCGGTTTGGCGGCTTTGCCCGCCAGGTGCGTATTGATGAACTGCCCCAGCTCTGGAATGTTCTGAAGGGCGAAATGAGCTTTGTGGGGCCGCGGCCGGAGAGACCAGTTTTTGTCGATATGCTGGCCCAAAAGATCCCCTATTACTCCCTGCGCCACAATATAAAACCCGGGGTTACCGGCTGGGCTCAGATATGTTACCCTTACGGGGCCTCGGAGGAGGATGCCCTGCGTAAGCTGGAGTTTGACCTCTATTATCTCAAGAACATCTCCCTGTCACTGGATACCTGGATCATATTTAAAACTATCAAGACGGTATTGTTTCGCAAGGGCGGGCGGTAACACAGCTCACGGAAGTTTATCCACCTTAGCTGAGCAATTACTATAATTTAATTAGAAGAGGAAAATAATGTGCGGCATTGTCGGCTATATAGGCTCAAGACGAGTTGTTCCCATAATTATTGAAGGTCTGAAGAGACTGGCCTATCGGGGCTATGACTCCGCCGGCCTGGTATATCTTGACAACGGCCGTCTGACCAAGCACCGGGCCGCCGGCAAGCTCAGTAATCTGGCGGAGATCATGGAGGAGATCAATGCCGACAGCCGCATGGGACTGGGCCACACCCGCTGGGCCACCCACGGCTCCCCCACCGAGGACAACGCCCATCCCCATAGTGACTGCAAGGGCGAGCTGGCTATTGTCCATAACGGCATTATTGAAAACTACAACTCCCTGCGCCGCGATTTAATTGATAGGGGCCATAGCTTTACCTCTGAAACCGACACAGAAGTACTGGCCCATCTTATTGAGGAAAATCTTGACGGTGACCTAACCGCCGCCGTCCGTCTCGCGCTGAGGCAGGTGGAAGGATCATACGCCCTGGGGGTGATCTGGGCCGCCCAGCCTGACCGGCTGGTGGCGGTGCGGAATCAGAGTCCTCTTGTTCTCGGAGTTAAAGAGGGCAGCGGTCATTTTATGGCCTCCGACATCCCGGCCCTCCTGCCCTATACCAAACGGGTCATCTTTTTAGAGGACGGTGACCTGGCAGTCCTCAAGCAGGATTCATGTCACATAAGCCGATTAACTGATGCCAGCACCGTGGAGCGCCCATGGCAGGAGATTACCTGGAATACGAATATGGCCGAGAAGGGGGGCTACAGACATTTTATGCTCAAGGAGATATTTGAACAGCCCCAGGCTATTTTAAACACCTTCCGCGGCCGCTTTGAACCGGAGACAGGTGCCGTTGATCTGCCGGAAATAGGGCTTTCAGTCTCAGATATCAAGGCCGTAAAACGGATATCTCTGGTGGCCTGCGGCACCTCCTGGCACGCGGCTCTCGTGGCCAAATACTGGCTGGAAAAATGGGCCGCCATCCCCGTTGATGTCGATATTGCCTCGGAATTCCGTTACCGCCGCCTGCTCCTTGACGAGAATTCACTCGTTATCCCCATCTCACAATCCGGTGAAACCGCCGACACCCTGGCCGGAATGCGCCTGGCCCGCACCCTGGGGGCCAAAATAATCGCCATCTGTAATGTAGTGGGCACCACCGTCACGAGAGAGGCGGACGGCACCATTTACACCCACGCCGGGCCGGAAATCGGCGTGGCCTCCACCAAGGCCTTTACCTGCCAGTTGACAGCTCTTTTTCTCCTGACCCTCTATCTCGGTCAGGCCAGGGGTACAATTTCCCAGGAGGAATCACGTGCTCTCGGCAACGTCCTGCTGGAACTTCCCGCCATTCTTGAAGCGGAGATGCCGCGTCTGCAAAGAGATATTGAGCCGATTGTCGAGGAGTTCATAAACTGCCGGGACTTCCTCTATCTGGGCCGGGGGGTGAATTTCCCCATCGCCTTAGAGGGGGCGCTGAAGCTCAAGGAAATCTCCTATATTCACGCCGAGGGCTATGCCTCAGGCGAGTTGAAACACGGCCCCATCGCCCTCATTGATCAGGAAATGCCGGTGCTGGCCTTAGCACCGAGGGACGGGGTATATGCCAAGGTAATCTCCAATGTTGAAGAGGTTAAGGCCCGGCACGGCCGCCTGATCCTGGTGGGCAGCGCCGGAGATGACAATCTGGCCCGCATCGCGGAACATGTTATCCAGTTACCGGAGATTCACGAAGACCTTAATCCCATCCTCTACACCATTCCCCTGCAACTGCTGGCCTACGGTATTGCCAACGCCAGGGGATGTGATGTTGACCAGCCGCGAAACCTGGCCAAGAGTGTCACGGTTGAATAAACGACTTTCAGTAACTATTCAGCAGCACCCCATTTTTGCCTTCTCGCATACCAAAGTATGTTCGAAGGCCTAAATGAACGAGGTAAGCGAAGATTCCGAGCTGGAGCACTGCTGAACAGTTACGCTCTGGGGTTATCGTTACTTTTAGGCATCATGCTGAATAGTTACACAACTTTCATATAAAAGAACCATGAGATGGTCATGGATAATTTGAGGAGCAGCTATGCGTAAGATTCTCATCACCGGGGCCGCCGGTTTCATTGGTAATTTTTTAAGCCGGCGCCTCTTATCCCAGGGCTGGGAGGTAACAGGCATTGATAATTTAAATGATTATTACGACCCAGCCTTAAAACGGGGCCGCCTGGCCCAGATACCATCAACCGCACCCTTCACCTTTATTCAGGGTGATATTGCCAACCGGCCGTTGACAGCCGAACTATTTGCCAAACACAAATTTGATGTTGTCGTCAATATGGCCGCCCAGGCTGGGGTACGTTATTCCTTAGAGAATCCCAACTCCTATGTGGACGCCAATGTGGTGGGCTTTGTTAATCTTCTTGAGGGCTGCCGCCACTCCGGGGTAAAACATTTCGTCTTCGCCTCCTCAAGTTCGGTTTATGGCGGCAATGTCCACACACCCTTTTCGGTGCATGACAATGTTGATCATCCGGTCTCCCTGTACGCCGCCACCAAGAAGGCCAATGAGCTCATGGCCCACAGCTACAGCCACCTGTACGGCCTGCCAGCTACCGGCTTGCGTTTCTTCACGGTTTACGGCCCCTGGGGGCGGCCGGACATGGCTTATTTCCTCTTCACAAAGGCTATATTAAGCGGCAAACCTATCAAGATATTTAATAATGGTAAAATGAAGCGTGATTTTACCTATATTGATGATATAATAGAGGGGGTAGTCAGGATTATTGACCAGCCGCCGCAACCCAATCCGGCTTGGGACAAGATGAACCCCGATCCGGCCTCCAGCTGGTGCCCTTACCATATTTATAATATCGGCAATAACCAACAGGAAGATTTGATGCGCTATATAGAGGTATTGGAGGACTGCCTGGGCCAAAAGGCGGTCAAAGAATTCCTGCCCATGCAGGATGGTGACGTTAAAGAGACCTTCGCTGAGGTGGACGATCTGGTGCGTGCCATTGATTTTAAACCACGCACCTCCATTGAGGAAGGCCTGCGGCGCTTTGTGG
>CAZSOB010000093.1:0-5786 GCA_964608155.1 uncultured Desulfobulbia bacterium | reverse complement strand
CTCATCATCCGCTCCGACTCTAATGGTGAAGACCTGGAAGGGTATGCCGGAGCAGGCCTCTATGACAGTGTTCTGCTTGTCCCGCCGCAGGAAAAATTGCCCGACTATATTGACAGCCCGCTTTTATGGCAGGATGCTTTTAGAAATAAATTCCTGCAGGATGTTACCAAAATAGGCATCGAAATCGAAAAGGCCATGGCAGGCTGTCCCCAGGATATTGAAGGCGCCTATGCTGACGGCAGATTTTATATAGTTCAGACCAGGCCCCAGGTGGGAACGTAACGGCCGTAAGCGCTCCAGAAACGCTTATTCGGTCACCATACTGGCTTAATGATCTTTAAATAAGCAGACATGACAATAAATACAAACAACCTCCACCCCATCCGCGTAGGCAACCAGACCGCCTTTATGGCTTTAACGCCGCTGGCGCCATTTCTCTATGCCGTCGAGAATCATTTTGAGGCCTTTGAGTGGTTTCCCGACAAAAAGGAGTCTGGCGCCGGCTGGGACTTAGCCGATATAGACTTAAAAACGCGCCGCTTCATTAAAAAAACAGCCCTTGTCAATGATATTACCCTGACCATGCATGCCTCATCGTGGGCAAATCCCTTTGAGCCAGAAACAAAAAAGATTTTTTTTGATAATATTGATTTTGCCGGGGATATTGGTGCCGTTCTGCTAAACATCCACCTGACGACTGAACACGGCCTGACGGATTATATTCGGGCCATACTGCCAATCAGCAATTATTGCCGGACTGCCGGGCTGAAGCTCGCTATTGAGAATACTCCGCTTACGACTCCGGAAGACTTCAATCACTTATTTGCCCTGCTCAGAGAGATTAAAGATACGCCTTTGGATCATGTCGGCATGTGTTTTGATCTGGGGCATGCCAATTTATGTTCCAGCACCCTTAATGACTATATTGGTTTTTTAGACCGTCTTGATAAGCGGGTGCCGATTATTCATGTTCATCTGCATGAAAATTATGGCGACAGTGACTCCCATCTGGTGATTTTTACCGGCCCGGCAGGTCAGAATGATTTAGGCGTGCGCCTCTTTTGTGACCGGCTTGCCGGCCGTGCCTACCAAGGCGTCATCATTCTTGAACAGTGGCCGAATCCTCCAGGCATGCTTAATACGGCCCGCGACAGGCTCCTTCAAATACTGGCCGGTATTCCAGCTCGACAAGAGCCGCCTGTTGCAATAAAAAAGACATTTTTCAACAAGCTTCCTGAAGCAGAGGGCGATGAATCATCATTTGTAAAAATGTTGATAGAGGCGGATCAACAGTGTCAAAGCTGGCGGCAAAAGTTAGACGGAATTTACCAGCTACTGCGAGACAGTCCTGACTTGACTGCTGATGATCTGATTTATCTAACAATCTATCTGCGTTTTCTTGCCACAGGCGCGATTGCCTGTACGGAAGACGGCCGCCATTTCAGACCCAGTCATCATGCCCGCATTTCTCAGCAGATCCAGGAACGGCTGCTTGAATATACCTCCCCGGCCAATGCCTTTATCCTGCGCAAGATTTATCCATGGCTCCCGTCCTATGACAGTGCTTTTACCAGGGCAGAGCCTTTGACCAGAATAAGAGACATTGCCCACCGAAACGATATTCCCCCGGAGCTCAAAAAAGAAATAAAGCATACCCTGCAGAATAAACTGCACCGCTGCGCCGGGCCGGAAGACCTGACCACATCAAATAACATCCTTAAGCGTATTACCGCGCCAGGTGCCAAATATTCCCGGCCCTTTGTAGAGCAGTTCAAGATATTTCACCAGGAGCTGCGGGAATTCTTTAATGCCGTGGCTCTTGAACAAAGACTTAATAAAATAAGCCTGGGGAATGATGAAATTTCGTCCATTGCCCGGCGTTTTTTGGCGGCCAAGGCGGCTGTTGCCAAAACGGGTAAAAAATCCGCCCTCCTTAAACTGCTCACCAAACTGCGCTCCAGGTTATCTCAACAGTTAAAACAAGATGCCAGCCCTCATACTCAAAATATGCGTCTGACTGACATAGGGCTGGAGGATTACGCCTTTGTTTTGTTGAGTGAAATAATTACTGAATTTGAAAATAATCAAAGGCTGCCCTGGAAGAAGGCCCTTGAAACGCTGATTTTGAACGTCGATAATATTCGTTTAAACGGCCTGGAAGCGGCAGAGTGCACTGCCATAATCTCTGAGCTGACCGCCTGGCGGCGCAATTTTGATCCCAAGGTGCGCGACTATTTGTTGAGGCTCAAGGCCACCATGGCCCGCAGCCGGCGTTTAGCGGACAGTTATAGAGAAATGGTGCTGAGGTTATTTTTAAAAAAAACCATAATACTGGGCAGAGCCCTAAGAGTAGCGAATCACGCCATCGAACTCTATTGCGAGGGTGATATGCGCGGCAATCTTATTTTTCAGTTGTCAAGGCTTAACGATCTGCTCCTGAAGGATATAAGAACAACTGCCGGGCTGCCGCCCTGGGACGTGCTTGTCCCAGGCAGCGCTATGGGCAGTCTGAGCGTTGCCGACAGCCTGAACAATCTGTCTGCTGCGGGGGGCGGACAAAAAATAGTCCTGCTCAACAAGGCCGAAGGTGATGAAACCATTCCCCAGGGGGTACGCGGTATAATTCTTGCCCATCACCTGCCCCACTTAAGTCATCTTGCGATCAGAACCCGGCAGGCGGGCGTGGTACTAATGGTGGCTGAGGATTTATCATTATTCAGGGAACTCAGCCGACAGACTGGCAAAAGTATTACCCTCACGGCCACAGCCAATTCGGTAACATTTGCCCAAAAAGCGCCGGGAAAAACTTTAAAGAAACCGCTCATCGCCAGAAAGGCCTGCCTGCCTGACCTGCTCATTACCCATCGCCCTCAGGTTATTGACCTGGCAGAGGTAACTCCACGTAATGGCGGAGCAAAAGCAGATGGGGTCAGGAGACTTTATGAATTGGCCCAAGAAAAAAATGCTGATTTTAATACTCCCAAAGGGGTGGTCGTGCCCTTTGGAGTTATAGAGGCAGCCCTGAATGCTGCTGCCTTAACAGAACAATATACTGCCTTTAAACAAAGGATAGATAAACTAAAAGTAAAGGAGGAGTTTCAGGCCGCAGAGGCTGATCTGCGCAACATGCTTACGGCACTCAATTATGACAAGATCAGCACAGCAGTCAAGAAAAAGTTCGCGGCCCAGGATCGGCTGATGGTACGGTCAAGCAGCAGCTGTGAAGATTTGGCAGCCATCTCCGGGGCCGGGCTGTACAAATCTATTGCCGGCGTTCACCCGGATCATACAGCTCAAGCGCTTCGTAAGGTCTGGGCCTCTCTGTGGACGTACAGGGCTGTCCTCAGCAGGCGTCAAAACGGCATTGCCGAAAATCAAACTTATATGGCAATCCTTATGCAGCGGATGCTCAGGCCTGATTTTTCCTTTGTCATGCATACAGTTAATCCCATAACCGGCAAAACTAACGAGATTTATATAGAGCTGGCCGCAGGTCAGGGCGAAACCCTGGCCAGCGGCAGTGTCCCCGGCACACCTTATCGAATGGTATGCGACAAAAAGACAGGTGAGCCGACGATGCTGGCCTTTGCCGATTTCAGCAAGGCTCTATGGGCCGGCCAGGAGGGGATGACTGCTGAATATATAGACTATTCCACCTGCAGCCTGTCGACAAATAAAAAGGCGCGGATACGGATGGGCAGACGCCTGACCGCCATCGGCCGACTGGTGGAAAATACATTTAACAGTCCGCAGGATATTGAAGGTGCCTTTGTTGGTGATACCATCTGGCTGGTGCAGTCACGCCCTCAGATTCTCATACGCTGAACAGGTATTATGCAATCGATAAATCCACGCCTGCTCGCTTTATTTCAGAAAAGGATAGAGGGGGATGACGCCCTTCTTGAGCTTGCCCGTCTGCGCTTCCAACAGGCAGGTTTAGGGGCGGAATTTTACGCCGCGACTCCAGATGAATTAGAGAGGTTATTGCGTTTCAAACCAGACAATACGGCCCCGGTCGTGGTTCACCTGCCAAGAGGAATAAACCTTTTGGAGCCCAAATACATCAGCCGCGTTATTCATTTTACGGCCGCCTTCGCGGGCGTGGTTGACGGCTTTGTGCTCCACGATCAGGCCGAAATCCTCACCTTGCCCTACCAGGCCGCTCTCAGCGAAATTGACCATGCCCTGCAAAATTATCAGTCCGGGCCAATGCTGTTTGTTGAGTATGCGGTGGGCCTGACACCCGCTGCTTTCTGTGAACTGCATGAAAGGCTGCATAATCTGCCCAGGGTGAGCGCCTGTATAGATATTGGCCATTTGGGGATTTACTATGCGCGGGAATCATATGGAAAAGCCCACGCGAACCATGATATTTGCGCCCTTAAACCTTCAGACCCGGAACTTCCTGAGCTCATCGAGGATATCCAGAATACAATCGCTCAGGTTTTAACCAAGGTTCTCTCTGTGGTGCGGCAGCTGGCTGGCCTTGGCAAAGCGCTTCACTTTCATCTCCATGACGGCCACCCTCTTTCAACATTCAGCCCTTTCGGGGTCGCGGACCATTTGAGTTTCTTTGAAAAAATCCCTCTCCCTTTCAGCTTTAAAGGCAAACAGGAGCTGGCAACCATGTTCGGCCCTGGAGGCCTTGAAAAGATTATTGCCGCAGCAACCGCTTTACTTGATCTTGACCGTCTCAGCTTCACCCTGGAGATTCATCCCGCCGAGGGAAGACTGCCTTTGGGCGATGCTTCTCATCTGTTCAGTCACTGGCAGATAAAAACAAATGCTGAAAGGATGAACTATTGGCTGTCTGTTCTGGTTGAAAATCATCGCCTGCTTTCAGGTATAATTAATCGCCAGGGCCTTAACATATAAATCAAGACAGCTGTTCATTACCTCGTCCCAAATATATTCTTTATTGCTCAACCCAAGGGCCGTTTTATAATTATCACGGCCTAAGGCATCTTGACTTACAGTGTTTGTCATCCCGATTAAACGAACTCCGCGCCCCATAAGAACGTGGCCGAGCCAGCCGCTCAATTCATCTTCGTCGGTCTCCGTTAACTGCCGAGCATAGTTTTCGCTTATTGTGTTCATAACGGCGTAATCAGAGGCGGCCAGCAGGGGATCAAATTTTTTATTAAGGATATTTCTGTCGATAACTCTGGCGGGAAGGCCTGAAACAGCCTGGGCAAAAGGCAGATCTTCAATCTCCTGGTGAGCCCCGGCTCTGGCGTTATAGATCGTCACCAGACATCCGGTTTTGATGAAGTATTGCCGAAACCCCTCATTTTCATGGATAAGAGCCGGAAGCAGCGCGGTATGGGCGTCATGGCAGTGAATAACATCAGCCTTTTCCCCAAGGCTGATCATCAGGCAGATGGCCGCTTTTTGTAATAAAATGTTCATGGCGAAATAGTCAAAATGACTACTGCCTTGCTGAAGGCCGGCTGATTTTTTTGCTTCAACGGCGGTGTAGGAATATAACCCCTTTTTTTCAAAGAACCGGGGGCTGTCGATGAGGTAAATATCGGCCGTCTTTTTTTTATGCCAAATTTTGACAAACTCACGTCTTTCCCGCCCGGCATAGGGCATATCAACTTCAAAAGAGAGATCGAGCAGAGAAAAACCAGCCTTTTCAGGCTCCATGAAACCGTAGAACGGCAAAACGACGGAGACATCCCGGCCGGAGCTGGCCAGCGCCCCGGCCAGCAGCCTGACAATATCTTTAACCTCACCCCCATTAGTGAGAGAGCCGTATTCTCTGGTTACAACCCAGATATTTT
>CAZSOB010000092.1:0-5885 GCA_964608155.1 uncultured Desulfobulbia bacterium | reverse complement strand
AGGAATTCGAAGCATACTTTGGTATTCGAGAAGGCCTAAATGGGCGAGGTAAGCGCAGACTCCGAGATGGGGGGCTGCTGAATAGTTACATTATAACAATGAAAGCCAAAAATATCTTTGCCGAAATTCCCGCTGATTTAAAAACAGAGTTTATCGAGACTATCTGCACCGGTCAACAGGTTAGAATCGAGCGGATTGTCTCCAAAGGGCATAAATCGGCCCCGGACTTCTGGTATGACCAGCAAGACAATGAGTGGGTTATAGTCATAGAAGGGGAGGCGGAGATAGAATTTGAATCCGGCCGCAGACTCCATCTTAGCGCCGGGGCATATCTTAATATTCCGGCCCATGAGCGGCATAGGGTCTCATGGACAGGAGAGGGTGAGACCGTTTGGCTAACAGTGCATTATTGACAATTCTCTTCTCTCTGCTAAATCATCTCAGCACTGGGGGCCGGAATCCAACATTCCTGGCCGTTAATCAGCCGGATATGCAGCCAGCCGCCCCGCCGCTCCAGAAGACGAAATTCGAGACCAGCGTGAAGCGGGGTGGTAAAACTTGGCTTGTAGATGAAGCCATCGCCCTTTCTCGCCACCACCTCCTTGGCGGTCAGTACCCCGGCCGGAGCGGGTGGATACCTGTAACTCACCAGCAGAGAGCCGCCCAGAAACAGGGCCGGTACCAGAGGCCAGAGAAAGTTCAGCCCGATCCGGCTTCGCCGCCGCAGGCGCAAAAACAGTACGGCCCACAGCAACAGCCAGGAGGCGGCAAACAGCCACCAGCGGATATTAACCGGCAGATCGTAATGCCAGAAGAACAGGGTTTTTAAGATCTCGCTCCGCTGCCGGGGCACAATTTTATCCGGCTGCAGACTTTTAACAAAGGCCAGGTTCTGGACCAGATTGTCGTCATCGGCTATATAGCGTTGAGCCCGGCGATAATTTAGGATGGCCCTGCCCATATCATGGAGCCTGAACCAGGTATTGCCGATATTATAATATAATTTACCGTTATGAATTCCGCTCCACCTTAGACGTTCATAACGCCGCAGGGCCTTACTGTACAGCTCTACCGCGCCCGGCCCCTCTCCTGCTTCACCGGCCTGACGGAAAAAGTCATTGGCCTCCTTGAACATCGCCAGGGCCTCCTGATGAGTCAGACTCTCAGGGGCCGCCGAAGCCAAAGCAGGTAAGAGAGAGACCAGCAGCAGGCCAATAATGAGGGGAATATTTAATCTCCACTGGCGGAGAGGGAAGCGCGGCTTAATTCTCATATCATTTTCCTCCCGGCTGCCGAACGCCTAAGTCAATTTTCCGGGCGGCCTCACCGGCCATGGCCAATAGGTTTTCGAGCTTTACCGAAGCCGCCGAACCGGCATAAACCCCGGCTTCACATTTCTTCAGAACCTCCAACATCCGTTGAACCTCTTCCTCTCCAACCCCCTGTTTGTAGAGGGCGTCCCTGATATCGGCATTAGTGAGCAATGCCTGTTTAAGATTCAATTTCAGCCTTAAATAACGGGTTAAGGCCTTGCTCAGACGTTCATACCCCTTCCTGTCGCCAAGATGTTTTATCTCCCGCAGCTCCTTACGCAGCCCCTGGTAGGCATTACGGGCCGCGCGCCGGGAATTGAGGGCCGGCAGGCGGCGCCGAAGTACCATTATCAACAAGACCAGCACATAAAAGAGCGGCGGCAGCCCGATAACAGCCCCAACCACCACAGGACCGGGAATCCCGGCCGCGGCCTTCTCCTCATTAATCAGGGCATCGGGAGTATCATAATTATAATTTATACCGCCCCCAGCCTGTTTAATGCCCTGTTTATTGCTGATGACCGGCCCAAGCCCCTGGGCGTCGGCAGCCGTCACCACCCGGTTGGCACTCACCCGCAGCGGCACCGGCTTGGAATGGACGGTCTCATAGCGGCCGGTTTTGACATTAAAAAAGCTTAACGACAAGGGCGGAATACTCTTCACCCCAGGGTGACGAACCCGCACGGTCTGGGTGAAGGTCTTCAGCGGCCCCTGCCCTTCACCAGCCGCCATCTCAACGGGTACCTTAAAATCCCGTGCCGGCAGCTGATCACGCAGGGGGGGCAGATGGACATAATCGGCGTAAGGGCCGGCCACCTGAATGGTGAGGGTAATGGGGTCGCCCACCCGTACCTTGCGGGGCACGGCCAGAACCAGCAGAGAGTAGTTGCCCACCAGGCCATTGAAATCAGCGGGCCGGCCCTCGGCAGGCAGGGGCTTCACGACCAATTCCAAGGTATTGGAGGGCACCACCACGCTTTGATACAAGGCCTGACCAAAAAAATCATCATTAAAAAATGGCGAAAATGAGCGGCTGCGGGTCTGAGGGGCCAGGGTCTTGGCAGATACGGTAGCCTGAGCCAGCTTGATAGTACCCGCCTGCTTGGGAACAAGTACCAGGTTGAAGGTCAAGGTAGTGAAACTTTGGCCCTCCAGACTGCCTGTCCCTTTCCGGGCCGCCACCTCCAGGCCGCCGTTCAAAGTCAAATTAATGAGATCAGCTTTATTGGCCGAACCAGAAGCGGCAGAATCAACCCGCACCTTCAACTTATCATTACTCAAAAAGGGCAGATTGAAATTAAAGCCCTTAACATCCCTGCCAATATACCAGGTAACGGTTATCCGCACCGGCTCACCAACATAGCAGGTATTCTTCTCCAAACGCAGACGCAATTTAAAATCCCGCACCTCGTGAGGGGGCATCACCAGAATATCAATGGGAGCGGTGAAATAATCCCGCCCGGCAATTTGAAGTTTAAGAGCGGGAATAATTAGTTGACCGGCCTTACGGGGCGTTAACCTATAGTTAAAGACATACCCCTCATGGCTCACCTTGGAGAGCTGGCCGTTGATAAATGATATAGAGGAGCTGCTATTCTGCTGCCCCCCCAGGGACTCCACCTTAAAATCGCTGAGGGCGGAGAGATCAGGGGCAGCCGGAGAGTCATTACCATCCACCTGAATCTGCAGCATAATCCCCTCACCTACCGAGACATGCTGCTGATCCACCACGGCATTAACACTAATATCCGCCGCCAATGCCGCCCCTGCCCAGAGGACAAGAACAGCCGTCAGCAGCAAAAATGGCAATTGCCCCCTGATGACAGCCTTAAAATGCCTACCAGTCTTTATCAACCGCTTCATATTCACTTCTTTTTCTCACCTGACGGCGCAAATCATTCTGCCTCTCTTGCTGTAAAATTTCCTTGGCGGTCTGGTCATTATTGGCCTGAACGCCGGCAGCGGGAGGCTTACCTGGTTGAATCTGCCTGTTTTGCTTAGCCTTATTGACCGCTGAACCGCCGCCTTTCCCGCCAGATTTACCGGCCTTTTTGGCGGCACTTTGACGATTATGACTACCAGCGTCAGTATCACCCTGCTTAACAGCTTTTTTATTACCACTCCCCTTTTTATTTTGCTTAGCTTGAGGTTTATTAGGCTTTTTGGCCAACAAATCGGCCATGGCCTGCCGCAATTTATCCGCCGCCTTCTCCTGACTGGCGGCCGCTTGCCCCGGCTGTTTATTCTCTAAATTTTCCAGGGCCTTTTTCTGGCTTTCCATGGCCTGCCGCAAATCTTCGGCGGCCTTGGCCCCCTGACTGTCTCGTTTCACGGCCTGCTGTTTATTCAGTTTATCCGTTAGCTGCCGGGTAGCGTTATTTAATTTTTTTTGATTCTCCCCGCCGGCCTCAGTCCCTTTCCCCGTCTTGCCTCTATCCGCTTTAGCGGCTTGCTGCCGATTCCCGGCGGCCATGGCGGCTTGTTTTTTACTCATTTTGCCCAATTTCCGGGCCATTTTTTCCCGAGCCTGCCGGGCCGCTTTGGCCGCCTCCTGCCGGCGGGCCAAAAGCTTCTTTATCACCTGAATTTTATCTTTAGCAATCTCAATATTCCGAGCCGCCTTATTAAGCCCAGGCTCAAGGGCCATGGCCTGTCTGTAATAGCTTAGGCTCCCCGCCATCACCCGTAGAGCCTTCTCCGGGCTCTTCCTGGCGACCTTCTCCGCCTGGCGCAGGGCGGCATTCCCCTGATTAAATCTGCCGGCGGCCTGAAATTTATGTTTATGGCTCCGGGCTATCGCCTCCTCATAGGCGGCCTTGGCTCCCTTAAAATCTCCCAGCTTATAGAGGGTGTCGCCCAAATTAAAGTAAACGTATGGTGAATCAGGGGCCTTTTTCAGGGCCTGCTGATATTTTTTTTGGGCCGCCTTAAACTTTCCCTGTTGATAGACCGCATTCCCCTCTTTTATTAAAGTTGAAGCGGACTGAGCCCGCACGACCGTGACCGGCATGAGCAACACAATGAGACCAACAATACCGGCCTTAACGGCCCCGCCGCTGACACCATTTCCCGGAGTCTGCCTGCGGCTGACCATAAGCATCTCCAACAGCAGACAAAATAAGGCCGCGCCCAAAAATATCTGAAACTTTTCCTCATACTGACGATGAGTGCGGCTGGTCAGTTCTTTTTTGGCAGAGCGGGCCATTATTTGGCGATAAACCTGCCCAAGATTAATGGTACCGGTAGCCACAGGAAGATAAAGACCACCGGGCGTGGCCATGGCCATACGCCGTAAAACACCGGCGTCAAGTTTGCTCCAAACCTCACGGCCCTTGTACTTTAAAAAGCTCTTATGGCCCTGAGCGTCCAGCACGGGAATGCGGCTGCCCTCCTTGTCATTGCCAAGACCAACAATAATTAGTCGTATCCCCCGTTCTCCCGCCTTCTTGGCCGCCTCCACCGGGAAGCTGCCATGATCCCCGCCGTCGGTGAGCAGGATTATATCCTTATACTGCTTGGCCTGATCGTCAAAGACCTGGTTCAGCACGGTACGCAAGGCGTCACCGAGCTTGGTCCCGCCGCGGGAAACGGCATCCGGGCCAATATTATCCAGGGCCAGCCGGAAAAAGCCATAATCCAGAGTCAGAGGACATTTAATCACCGCGTTCCCGGCAAAGGTGACTAAGGCTACCCGATCACCATTCAGAGAGGCAATGGTGTCTTTAATGGCCATCTTGGCCTGGGTCAGACGATTGGGCCGCAGATCTTCAGCCAGCATACTGCGGGAGACATCGAGCATAAAGACCACATCCCGGCCGCTACGTTTGATGACCACATCCTTACGGTTCCAGGCCGGGCGGGCCAGGGCAATAATCAAAAAGACCAGACCAATAAGAATCAGCACCGGCCGCCACCAGAGCCGCCGGCCGGCCGTTGGCAGCATCTCAGCTCCGCTGTCCAGCGCCAGAGCCTGTACCGCCTGCCGCCGCTTGCGTGCCGCGTAGACAAACAGGGCCGCGGCTACCGGAAGCAGCCAGAGGAGATAGAGCATATTTATATGATAGAGGTGCATAGCCATCTTATGGAATTCTCCGAAATACAGTACACCTTAAAACTATTTCCACGATGAGGAGTAACAGGGCGCTCAGGGCAAAGTAAAAGAAATGTTCCTTATAATTTAAGAAACGAATACTTTCCACCTCGCTTTTTTCCAACTTATCAATCTGCTTATAGACATCCAGCAGAGCCCTGCCATCCCCCGCCATCTTGAATATCCCCCCGGTCTGAGCGGCAACAGCAGCCAGCAATTTCCGATCAACTCCGTTGCCGGTTCTAAACATCCGGGTGCCGAAGATGGTCTGAACCTTAACCACATCGTTACCGCCAACCCCGATGGCATATATCTTAATTCCCCATTTCTTAGCCAGGGCGGCAGCCGCCTCCGGCGTGTAACGGCCGGCGTTATTGGCGCCATCGGTCATCAGGATAATAATCTTGCTCTTAATTTTATAATCCCTGGCCGCGGTGCCGGTTTCGCGGGCCATGGTCTTCTCCGCCATATGCAGACGAGCG
>CAZSOB010000091.1:0-5913 GCA_964608155.1 uncultured Desulfobulbia bacterium | reverse complement strand
TTTGGTATTCGAGAAGGCCTAAATGGGCGAAGATGGGGTGCTGCTGAATAGTTACCGAAATTTTTAAAAGGCAAAGGCGGCCTTGAACAACTCTTTGGTATATGCCGCCTTTGGTCTCTCGAACACCTCTCTCGCTGCCCCGCTCTCTATTATTTTACCGTCCTTCATTACCGCCAGTTCATTGGCCAGAGCCCGTACTACCCGCAGGTCGTGGCTGATAAAGAGGTAGGTTATATTGTAGCGCCGTTGAATATGGCACAGAAGGTCAATAATCTGGGCCTGAATGGTCATGTCAAGGGCGCTGGTGGGCTCATCCAGGATTAGAAATCGTGGTTTGAGGATAATAGCCCTGGCAATGGCAATTCTTTGGCGCTGGCCGCCGGAAAATTCATGGGGATAACGCTTGGCCATGGCGGCATCGAGGCCAACCTCATCCAAAGCCTTTTCTACCCGCTCATGAAGTTTATTTTTGTCTAATTCGGGGAAATGTACCCGCAGCCCCTCGCTGATTATCTGGCCCACGGTAAGGCGGGGGGAGAGTGAGGAAAATGGATCCTGAAAGACAATCTGCAACTCCCGGCGCAGGGCTCGCAGGCGGCTTGCACCGCATTTATGCAACTTTATCCCGTTATAATCTATCTCTCCTTTACTGGCCAGCAGCCGCAGGATGGCAAATCCCAGGGTACTCTTACCCGAACCGGATTCCCCCACCAGTCCCAGGGTCGTACCCCTGTTTATTTTAAGGGATACCCCGTCAACGGCGGTGAGCCGCTCACGGGCCTTGAACCAGCTGCCCGGTTGGGAAAACTCAACCCGCAGATCTTTAATTTCGATGAGCGGCTCGTTAATAACAGCGGCGGCCGGCGGTTCGCCATGGGGGGCGGAATCCAACAGGCTGCGGGCGTATTCAGTGCGGGGATGATGGAAAATTTCCTGGGCGGGGCCTGACTCAACCAGGCGGCCATGGTGCATGATATAGACGGTCTGGGCGATCTCCCGTACCATGGCAAGATCGTGGGTGATGAGCAGTACTGCCATTTTAAATTCGGCCTGCAGGTCTAAAATAAGATGGATTATCTGGGCCTGGATGGTAACGTCTAAGGCCGTGGTGGGTTCATCGGCAATAAGTAAATCCGGTCGGCAGGCCAGGGACATGGCAATCATCACCCGCTGCCTCTGGCCGCCGGATAACTGGTGTGGGTAATGCCCCATCCTCTTTTTTGCCTCTTGAAGCCCGCAGCGTTCAAGCAGGTTTACGGCCTCCTCGCGGGCCTGGGCCGCGGTAAGACGGCGGTGGATGATGAGTGGTTCAAGCAATTGGCTGCCAATATTATAGACGGGGTTTAAAGAGGTCATGGGCTCCTGAAATATCATGGCAATCCGGTTGCCCCTGATGCCCCGAATTTTATTCTCCGGCAGTTCCAGCAGGTTTTGACCGTTCAGCTCAATGCGGCCGCTGGTCTCCACCGGTGCCACCTTGTCCAACAGGCGCAGAATACTCATGGCGGTAACCGATTTTCCGGAGCCGGATTCCCCCACCAGAGCCGTGGTACCCCCCTTGGGGATTTGCAGATCAATCCCCCGTACCGCCTCCACCTCAGCGGAGTCGAGTTTGAATTTTACCCGCAGATCTTTGATATTAAGCAGCATTGTCTAATTCCTGGGATCAAAGGCCTCACGCAGAGCCTCGCCGATGAAGATTAACAAAACTAAGGTTCCCACCAGAACAATTACGCTGCCCGCCGACAGCCACCAGGCCTCAATATTGTTTTTGCCCTGGGCCAGGAGCTCGCCCAGGCTGGGGGTGGGCGGCGGCACCCCGAGGCCGAGAAAATCGAGGCTGGTGAGGGCCAGAATGGCACCCGACATCCGGAAGGGCAGGAAGGTAATAACCGGGGTCATACCGTTGGGCAGCAGATGGCGGAACATAATGGCGCCATTTCCTACCCCCAGAGCCCTGGCAGCCGTGATGTAGTCCATATTGCGGCCTTTTAAGAACTCGGCCCGCACATAATCAGAGAGCCCCATCCAGCCAAACATGGAAAGCAGAATGAGGAGCAGGGTGATGGAAGGCTTGAAAATGGCAGAGAATATAATCAGCAGGTAGAGTTCCGGCATGGAGCCCCAGATTTCGATAAAACGTTGGCCCAGAAGGTCGGTGAGACCGCCGAAATAGCCCATAACCGCCCCGGCCAAGATGCCGACGGCGGTACCGATAATGGTCAGGGCAAAGCCGAAGAGGACGGAGAGCCGGAAGCCATAAATTACCCTGGCCAGAACATCACGGCCCTGGTCATCGGTGCCCAGCAGGTTTTCTCGGCTGGGCGGCGAAGGCAGCGGGACATTAAGGTTCAGATCAATGGAATCGTAGCTGTGAGGGTTGGGGGGAAAAATAACCCAGTTGCCGTTGCTGGTAATCTTTTTCAGAATATAGGGATCACGATAATCGGCTTCCGTCTGGAAATCACCGCCAAAGGTGGTTTCGGGATAGGTCTTGAAAACGGGAAAATACAGATGTCCCTGGTAATCCATAATCAGGGGTTTATTGTTGCTGATAAGTTCAGCAAACAGACTGATTATAAAGATAATGGAGAAGATAATCAGGCTGTAATAGCCCAGTTTGTTGGCCTTGAATTGCCGCCAGTGGCGGCTGCCTGGGGTTTCGTCTGGGGTGGTCATCAGTGATTATCCACGCTGTCAAAGGAGATTCTGGGGTCAACCATGACATAGCTTAAATCGGACAGCAGTCTGGCGATGAGCCCAATAATGGTGAAAAAGAAAAGGGTTCCCAGAACCACTGGGTAATCACGATTCATAATGGAGTTATAGGCCAGAAGTCCCATGCCGTCGAGGGAGAAAATGGTCTCGATCAACAGGCTGCCGGTGAAGAAGGCGGTAATAAATGAGCCGGGAAAGCCGGTAATAATGGGGATAATGGCGTTACGAAAAATATGGCGGTAGAGAATATGATTCTCCGACAGCCCCTTGGCCCGGGCGGTGATGACGTATTGTTTTCTGATTTCCTCTAAGAAACTGTTCTTGGTAAGCATGGTCATTATCGCCAGACTGCCCACGGTGCTGGAGATTACCGGCAGGACCATATGCCAGAGATAATCGGTGATTTTGGCCATTAAACTGAGACTGGACCAATTGTCCGAGACCAGGCCCCGCAGGGGGAAAATGCTCCAGAAGCTGCCGCCGCCAAAGAGGACAATGAGAATAATGGCCAGGGCAAAGCCGGGGATGGCGTAGCCGGTGAGAATAACGGTGGAGGTAAAGATATCAAAGGGGGTGCCATGGCTCACCGCCTTCTTGATTCCTAAGGGGATACAGGTGAGATAGACGATAAAAAAGCTCCACAGCCCCAGGGACATGGAGACCGGCAGCTTGGATATAACTAAGCTTGTGACGCTCTGATGGTGATAGTAGCTGTTGCCGAAATCAAAGCAGATGTAGTTCTTCATCATGGTCAGGAAACGCGTCAGCGGCGGTTTGTCAAAGCCGTAGAGCTTCCTTAACTGGGCGATGCGCTGCTGATCCAGCCCCTTGTCCCCCTGATAAAGGCTTAGGCTCCCGGAACTGGCCTCACCGCCCGCGGTATTATGGGCCTTTAACTGGGAGAGCATCTGTTCCACCGGGCCGCCTGGTACGAACTGGGTCACGGTGAAAGTTATCAGCATGACCCCGAAGAGGGTGGGAAACATAAATAATATGCGGCGCAGGATATAACGGGCCATGACAGTGAATTGGCGGTCTTATTTTGTAATAGTTCACCAAGGGCACTAAAGTTGATGATGCCCGATGGTGTAGAGCTCATCAGTGCCTTAGATCGGAGTCTCACTATGTTCGCTTACCTTGTTTGTTTCTGTCCTCGAGTCTGTTCCTGTACGTGAGAGGGCTGAAACGGACGGAGATGAGGTGCTGGTGAACTCTTACCTTATTTTACCCACCAGGTCATCAGGGCCTGGACTGGCTGATAATAGAGGGGCAGGGTTTTGGGCTGGCCGAATTTATTCCAATAGGCCACCCGGTGACGGGCCAGATACCAGTTTGGCACCACATAATAACCATACCACAGTACTCGGTCAAGGGCATGGCAGGCCGCCTTTAACGCCTTGCGATTATCAGAGTATATAATGTCGTTAACCAGGGCGTCAACTATCTTGCTTTTAATGCCGATGAGGTTACGGGAACCTTCACGGTCAGCGGTGGCCGATGACCAGTAATCACGCTGTTCGTTCCCCGGTGACTGAGATTGGCCAAAGACATTGACCACCATGTCGAAGTTAAATTTTTCCAGCCGCCGGGTGTAGAGCGCCGGATCGATGGTGCGGTAATCAGCGGTGATGCCGAGGCGTTTCAGATTTAAAACATAGGGGGCGATTACCCGTTCAAAGGCGGGGGAGGCCAGGAGAATCTCGAAGATGAATTTTTGGCCTGTGCGGCGGTTCACTAACTGGTTATTCACCACCTGCCAGCCGGCCTCCTTTAAAAGGCGCTGGGCCTGGCGCAGGTTGCCCCGCAGGGAGTGAGGCGGGGTGGTGGTAACCGTGGTCAGGGGGGTGGTGAATACCGTCGGCGGCAATTGCTTTTTAAAGGGCTTGAGCAGGGCAAGTTCCTGGCCTTTGGGCAGGCCGGTGGCTGCCAGTTCAGAATTACTGAAGTAGCTGTTGCAGCGGGTATACTGCCCGAAGAAGAGGCTCTTGTTGGTCCATTCAAAGTCAAAGGCCAGCCCCAGGGCCTGGCGTACCCGGCGGTCGGCAAAGAGGGGGCGGCGGATGTTCATCACAAAGCCCTGCATACCGGCATCATTTTTATGGGGCAGGTATCTTTTTATGATCCGGCCGCTTGTGAACCTGGGGCCCTTCAGGTCACGCTGCCATTGCTTGGCGATATTGATGGTCATAAAGTCAAAATCACCGGCCTTGAAGGCCTCCATGCTTACCTGTTGATCCTTAAAGTATTTATAGGTAATGGTCTGGAAATTAAACATGCCGCGCCGTACCGGGAGATCTCTGGCCCAGTAATTGGGGTTTTTCTCGTAGGTTATGTACTTGCCGGCCTCAAAGCTCTTTATTATATAGGGGCCGCTGCCCACGGGTGGCACAAGTCCTGCTTCATTAAAAGGATGGCGTTTATAGAAGGCGCGTGAGAGTATTGGCAGTTCACAGGCAATGAGGTGGAGTTCCCGGTTGGCCTTCTTAAAGATAAATTTTATTTTATGGGGGCCGAGAATCCGCGCCTCGGTTATGTCCCGGAAATACGACTGGTAAAAGGGGTGAGCCGCCGTGCCTTTCAGAGTGTCAAGGGAGAATTTGACATCCGCGGCCGTCAGCGGGCTGCCGTTGGAAAAACGGGCCAGAGGGTTAAGGGTGAAGGTAACGGAGAGGCCGTCAGCCGCTGTCTTGATGTCCTGGGCGATGAGCCCGTATTTGGCAAAGGGCTCATCAAGGCTGCTCACGGCCAGGGGTTCAAAGACCAGACTGTTTAAGCCGTCCGGCGCCGTGCCTTTGAGGGTAAAGGGATTCATCTTGTCAAAGCTGCCCAGACTGTGAAGGACAAGGCGGCCGCCCTCTTTGGCCTTTAAAGATGTATAATCAAAATGAGTGAAGTCGGCCGGGTATTTTAACGAACCGTCTAAACTGACACCATGGGCGGCAAAGGCTGTCTGGGGCAGCAGCAGGATCAGGTAAATAAGTATGCTTCTGAAAATCATAATGTTATTGTTAATGAGCGAAGGTGAGCAATGATTAAATTAATTGCAGGTAAAATACAAAATAATATGAGGTTCAGGACAAGTTCTGTAAATTGTTAAGGGGAAATTCTCTCTGTTGGCAGCTAACTGGATAAACTAAAGATTTGGTAACTATTCAGCAGCACCCCATCTCGGAGTCTACGCTTACCTCGTCCATT
>CAZSOB010000090.1:0-5919 GCA_964608155.1 uncultured Desulfobulbia bacterium | reverse complement strand
GAAAATCATTCTGCCCCCGAATCGGAAGCTACGAAAAATAAAATCAGTCCCCTTAGTTCTGATTTATCGCCACTTTCGCATACGATCTTTGTCGTACCGCTGGAGAAATTTATATGAAAGTCACCACCTGCCAAGGGTGTTAGCCTTACCACGACTTTCATGTTTCGTTGTGCCCGGGTGATCGGGCATGGCTGTTACTAACAAAATGTTCAACGTATTGAATTTGTTATCTTTAACCAAGGAGCAACAAAATGACCGACTGGATCATTACCCTGCATGACAAAACCATCAGGCGTTTCACCATCAGAGCCGGGCAGCAGCTTTCCATCGGCCGAGGTCAGGATTGTGACATCACCATTGACAACAAGGCCGTCTCCCGGCGCCACGTCTCCCTCGCCTTCCTGAACGGCATATATTTCGTCTCCGACCTGGGAAGCACCAACGGCACCCTGGTAAACGGCAGAAAAATCACGGTGGATGAACCGGTCACCGAAGAGGATAAAATAGAATTCGGCAAATTCGCTCTCTCACCCGCCGCCGGCAAAGAGGACGGGACAGGGGCAAGCGCCTCAGCCGCCGGTGACTTAGACATGAACGACGAGACTATTTTTGTCAAAGCCCGGACAACGGTCAGTTCCGGAAACACCTTTCAGCCCAAAACCAGCGGCCCTTATCTCACCGTTATCCAGGGCGGCGGGCAGCCGGACAAATTAGCAATTCACGGGAAAAGCAGTATCAAAATCGGCAGGGACAAGGGCTGCGATCTCATCATCAAAGGCTGGTTCATCGCCCCGGCCCAGTGCTATATTATTAAACAGGACAAGGGTTATTGCCTGATTCCTCAAAAATCATGGGCCGCGACCCTGGTCCACGGCATCAAGACCAGCCTGGAACGGCCGCTGCGCCCCGGCGATATTATCAAAATACGGCAGAATATAATCCGCTTTGATTAGAGAATGCTTACCAGGCTGATAAAACAATTCAAGGGCCGTTCCCCGGCGACTAAAGACGTCAGCGGCCCCAGGCCGGCAGCCGATAAACCGGCCTGGCAGCCCGGCGATATTATCCTGGAACGTTACCGGGTGGACGAGATTCATGGCGGCGCCATGGGCCTGGTCTATATCGCCTGGCATCTCGGCTGGAACATCCCCGTGGCTATCAAGGCCCCGAGACCCGAGGTATTGGCCGTACCCGAAGGTGCCAGACGAGTCCTCACCGAGGCCGACAGCTGGGTAAGAATGGGAATGCATCCCAATATTGCCACCTGCTTTTATGTCCTCAATATAGACGACATCCCCTATCTTTTTATTGAATATGTCAATGGAGGCGATCTCCAGGAATGGATAAAGAGCGGCCGCTGCCGTGACCAGCGCACCAATCTCTCTCTTGCCGTCCAGTTTTGCCACGGCATGGAGTTTACCCACAGCAAGGGCATTATTCACCGGGATATAAAACCCCAGAATATCCTGCTCACTAAAAACGCCCTTTTAAAGATTACCGATTTCGGTATCATCCAGACCAGAACCAGCGGCGGGACGGAGGCTGAACTCTCCACCGGCCAGGCCGGGCCGGAGATTACGGCAGGTTTTCGCGGCACTCCGGGATACGCCTCCCCGGAACAGCTCCGCGATGCCCACCGTATTGACAGACGCAGCGATATATTCTCCTTTGGCATCTGCCTCTGGCTCATGTTTTGCGGCCGCAAGCCCTATGCCGACAATGCCGTGCATACCCCGGCCGCTTTCTCCGTTAGTGAGTCTAAGCTTCATCCAGCTCTAAAAAGAATACTCCTTAAAGCCGCAGCCTTTGAGCCTGCGGCACGCTACCAGAACTTCAGCGCCCTGCGCCAGGATCTAAACCAGGCCCATATCGACTTATTCAAGGTCAGCTGCCCCTATATGCAGATTAATTTCGATGACATTCAGGCCGAAAATTTAAATAACCGCGCCGTTTCCTGCCTGGAACTGGGCCGCAAGCGGGAGGCGGCCAACCTCTTGAATCGGGCATTGGACAATAACGATACCCTGCCAGAGGCCATTTACAATTTTACCCTGCTAAAATGGAAGGTGCAGGGGGCAAAGCCCGATTATCTGCTCCGTCAATTGGAGGCAGCCAAACAGAGACTGCCGCCGTCCGCCATAATTGACGCCCTGCAGCAGGCGATAAAATGCGACATCCTGGGCCGGGCCTGGCAGCAAAATGATAAGACAGCAGAAACCAGAAGATTCTTTCCTGAATACGCCCTCTGCCCGCCCCGGAATTCAGTGGATATCTTCCGGGACGGCCAGACTCTCCTGGCCTCACGCAAAAATATCCAGTATCTTTTTAAGGAGAACCGCCGGGCTGACTGCTTTCAGGCCCTGCTCAAGGCCTGGGCCGGAATAGGATTCCGGCGGGACAGGGTTTTTATAGATATTTACGAAAAACTATATCCCCAGGCAGCCCTGGGCGAGATTAAAGGCGTAATCAGAATCGCCACCATCCCGGCCCAGGAGGCAACCGCCAGGGGGATGCTCTATCTCCCCGGCCCCGGCAGAATTCTCACGCTAAGTAAATCCGGCCGGGTAACTATGCGTTCATACAGCCGCCGGGCCAAAATAACCGCCTTAGGCAAATTTCATGCTGTAAAGACTACTGCCATGAACTCAGACGGCACCATGCTGGGCCTGGGAGGCAAAAACGGGGTTATAGATATTATTTCACTTCCTGACGGCGGTAAACGGCAGTATAAAATCCAGGGGCAGGTTACGGCCCTGGCCTTCAGTCCGGACAATCAGCGGCTGACTGCCGGCAGCGATACCGGCGTCATCGAGACATTCAAGTTCTCCGGCGGCTCAACGCTTCAGACTGAAGCTGCCGGAGCCGGCCCTGTCCGTTCCCTGATTTATTTCAATAAGGGCCTGGACTTCGTGAGCGGCAGCGAGAACGGCACTCTCCATTTCTGGGATCAGGACGGAGGCTGCGTCCGGGTTGCCGCCGCCCATGCCATGCCGGTTACCACCCTCGCCGCGGCCGCCAATGGTTTATCGTTTATCTCCGCCGCCGCCGACCGGATCATCAAGGTCTGGGACCGGCAGAGCGGCCAATGCCGTAACACCATTCAGGCCCACGATGACCGGATAAACGCGGCCTTTATCACCGGGGACAACAAATATGTAATCAGCGGCTGTGACGATGATTTAATCAAGATATGGGAGATCAGGGAGTCCTGCTGTAAGTATATTATGGACGGCCGGGGGGACGGTATCCGCAGCCTCTGCCCCGGCCCCCAACCCTATATTTTTCTGGCTGGCAGAAATGACGGCGCCATTGTAATCTGGATGATGATATATGAACTTTTCCATGTTTAAGAATTTTTTAGGGTTCCGGCGGCCGCCGGAAATACGCTTCGGCGGCCGTACCGACACCGGCCGCTGCCGGGCGGCCAACGAGGACAGCTTCGCCGTCCTGCCCCGCCTGAGGCTGATGATGGTAGCCGACGGCATGGGCGGTCATAAGGCCGGTGAGGTCGCCAGCCGGCGGGCGGTGGAAATGATGATTGAATTTGTAAGCGCGCAGGCCTTAAAAAAGGTAAAAGGCAGCCGGGAAGGCATCAAACACCTGCTGATCAACAGCCTCTGCCGGGTCAATGATCGAATAATGGCCATGGCGGCCGGCAATGAGGATTTATCCGGCATGGGCACTACCTTTATCGCCGCCTTAATCGACAGCGGTTCCCTCTACACCTGCCATGTGGGTGATGTCCGGGCCTATATTGCCGGCACAAACGGCCTGCGGCAGATAACCAATGACCATAGTTATGCCGCCGAATTCAAACGCCGCGGCACGGATACGGAGCAGATAGCGCCACCGGCCCGGAATATCGTCAGCCGGGCCGTGGGCTTCCCCTTTCGCGAGGATCCGGAATGCCACTGCCTGACGCTCTCCCCTCGTGAGCGGGTACTCATCTGCTCCGACGGACTTTGGTCAATGGTGAATGATGAAGAAATTGCCGCCATTATCAACCGGGCGGCAGATCCTGAGGCGGCCTGCGCGGCCTGTATCAAGGCCGCCAACCGGGGCGGCGGCAAGGATAATATAACCGCCTGCGCGGCCTATACCTGAATAACAGCGGATAAAACCGGCAGGACATCATCCATGCCGAGTTCAGAGAGTAAAAGACGTTTATGACGGCTCTGGCGGCCGTGAACCAGAATAATACTGTTCCTGGGAACATGAAAGAGCTTGGCCAGAATTTTAATAACCCTGCTGTTAGCCTTGCCATCAACAGGCGGGGTAGTAACAGCAAGTTTCAGAGAATCCCCGTGGATACCGGCAAAGGCATCTCTTGAGGCCCGGGGCTGGACATAGATATTAATAAATACCCCTTCAGAACTTTGTGACAGACACCCCTGGGCCAGGAGCGGATGCTCACTCATCCTTCTTCTTATCACCGGCAATGGTGATGTCAATCTCCTCGTTATCCAGGGGGTCTTCCAAAGTAAACATAATTTCGTTATCCAGGTCGGGAATGGTTACATCAGACTCCTCAATATCGAGGCTGATGGCGGCCGGTGCCTTGGGCAATTCATCGGGCAACCCCATATTTTCCGCCGCCTCAGAGTTCAGGAGTGAGTCAGCGCTCAAATCCACCTTCTCATAAAGATCATCAAGATCCAGGCGGGAATCAGGCGTGGTATCCAGGGCCGGGGTTTCTTCCGCCCGCGGTTCATCGTCTTCAGCCGCCTCCCGGCTGGAGGCTCCGTCAATATTTTGTTCTATGCCGCTGAGATAATTATCAATTACCCGCCGCAGATCAGCCGCCAGTTCACCCTGCATGGCCCGCAGTTCATCCACCCGCCCCTCAAGCTCGGCAATCTCCCTGTTAGCCGCGTCTTTAAGTTCCTTCACCTCTTCCCGCGCTTTACGCAGCAAATCGTCGGCCCGTTCCCGGCCGCGCTGCTTCATTTCATCTACTACCTTCTGGCCCGCGATAAGGGCATCTTTAAAGGAATGTTCCTCGTTCTTTAAAGAATTGATCTCCTGCCTCAAGGTTTCAACCTGCTCCGTCAGGGTACGTTTCTCTTCCAGGGCCATGAGATAATGTTCTGCCACCTGTTCCAGAAAACCGTCCACCTCATCCACATCAAAGCCCCGAAAACGAACATGAAACTGCTTGGCTTGAATATCCTCTGGTGATATGGTCATATTAGACACCTTCCTGTTTTATAACTGCGCAAAAAGCGGCGGATACGATTAATTTCCACCGCCGGGATAAAGCTAAAATCCTTCCGACACCACTGACGATCAGCCCATGGTCATGGCAAGACGATGCAGGGTCGGCACCAGAAAGCTCTGTAAAAAAATAATAGCCAGAATCAAAACCATGGGCGAGAAATCTATGCCGCCGCCCATAACAGGGAGAAAGCGACGGATACGCACCAGGACAGGCTCGGTAATATCATAGAGAAAGCGGACAATGGGATTATAGGGGTCAGCATTAACCCAGGAGATAACCGCCCGGCCGATAACCACCCACATATAGGCTGAAAGCACAAAATCCACCAGGGTGGCCACCGCGTTTAAAAAATTAGCAAATACAAACATGTTAGATATCCTTATGGTCTTTTGATTACAGGGCGGAAACGGCCTTGCCTAACTGACGTACCGCCTTGCTGGCCTTTGCTTCGGGATCGTTATCCACAAAGGGTTTCTGCGTCCTTATGGCCCGGCTGACATGGCTGTCCTTGGGAATAATTCCCAAAAGCGCTGGTTCAATATTCAGAAATTTTTTCAGTACCGCGGCAATACCGTTAAAGACCTCCCGGCCCTCCTTTTTGCTTTTAACGCTGTTGATCAACAGATGAAAAACGCTTTTATCATACTGTTTATTCAAGACCTTAATCAGGGCGTAGGCATCGGTCATGGAGGTGGGATCAG
>CAZSOB010000089.1:0-5935 GCA_964608155.1 uncultured Desulfobulbia bacterium | reverse complement strand
CACAGCGCAGCCCCACCTCCGAATGCACCTTAAAGGCAAAATCCAGCACCAGACTATGACTCGGCAGACAGATCCGCTCCCCCTTGGGGGTAAAGGTGTATATCTCCTTTTTACCACTGGCCGTTATTACCTCGGCACAGGATATACCCTCGCCGCCGCCCAAGGCGTTAAACAACTCCTGGATATCCTGCTCAAAGGCGGAACGATCCTGGCGGTGCTGACGCCACATATTAACAATACCTATCCTGCCCGCTTCATACATCTCACTGGTACGAAATTTAAAGAGGTAAGTCTGACCCTTGACATTGGCCCTGGCGTGCAGACTTTGATAGCTCGTGGGCTTGGGATTGGCAATAAAATCACGAATAGTACGGGGAATAGGCGGAAAGCTCTGATTAACAATACCCATGGTACGGTAACAGGTCTGGACATCCTCAACAGAAATAATTATCTCCACCGGGGTCTCAACCTCCTTCATCAGGACTCGGGCCTCAGGATCAAAATAGGCGGACAGTCCCTTAACCACCACATAGATCTCGGCGGTAATCCAGGATTCATCCAGCACCTTGCACAGCTTGTCACGAATCTTAAATTCCTCGACCCTTTTGGCAATCTTTTTTATTTTTGCCTCCAGCTTCTGGCTCTGACGAGGATATTTATATTTAATTGCCAAATCATAAAGCTCCCGTTTAAGGCCAAAAAAACCGATTACATGGGCTAAGGGAGCGTAAATATTGATTGTTTCCTCGGCAATCTTCTGCTTTTTATGCCGGGGCATGGAGTCCAGGGTGCGCATATTATGCAGACGATCTGCGAGTTTAACCAAAATCACCTCAAAGCGGGAGGCGGCCCCTGAAAACAATTTTCGATGCACTAAGCGGTAAAAAGACTGCCGGTCACCACTAAAGTCGGTAACCTTGGTACAGCCGTCAACAATGAGTGCCACATTACGGCCAAAGAGGGCTCCGACCTTCTCCATGGTCACCGCCTCAACGTCCTCCACCGTGTCATGAAGGATGGCGGCGGCCAGGGTATCCGGGTCATCCATGCCGAATTCCTCCACAATTATCCGCGCCACCCGGCAGGGATGACTGACATATATCTCACCGGACTTACGCATCTGGCCCTGGTGGGCATCCACCGCGAAGCTCAGGGCCTTCCAGAAGGACTTGGCCGGGCCGTCCTGACCACCGAGATAGCCCTCCATCACCTTGATATATTCAGCAATGTCAAATTTTTCCGCGCTCATCTTCATATACCGTGTCCCGCCGACTCTCGTATCCGCTCAATTACAGAGGTTGTTGAACACCCCGCCACTAAGGGGATGTTTATTACCTCTCCGCCCCACGAAATTACCTCTTTACCGCCGACAATACTGTCTAAGGGCCAATCCGCGCCCTTGACCAGGATTTGAGGCCGCAATAATTTTATCAGGGATAGAGGTGTCTCCTCGTCAAACAAGGTCACATAATCCACACAGCCCAGGGCAGCCAGCACCCGGGCCCGGCTGTCCTCATCATTTATCGGACGCTCCGGGCCCTTAATCGCCCGCACCGAAGAATCGCTGTTCAGCCCCACCACGAGACAATCACCCTGCCGGCGGGCCTCTTGAAGATAGGTGACATGACCGGAATGGAGAATATCAAAGCAGCCATTGGTGAAAACCACCCGCCGCCCAGCCGCCCGCAGGTCTTTAAATTTATCGGTTAGATCAGCGGCTGGATAAATTTTATTTTGGTCGCTAAAGCGGTAAGGAGAGGGAGCCGCCGTATTAAAATCAGCCCGCAGTCTCTGCAGCAGCCCGCCATCTAAATTAACAGCCGCGGCCTCTTCTCCGGCTCCAGCCTCAATCAGCACCGTGCCGTCAGGGGCGATAACCATGGAATGACCACCGAATTCAATGCTCCCCTGACTGCCGCAGCGATTGCCGGCCACCACAAAGACCTGATTCTCTATAGCCCTGGCCCGCAGCAGGGTACGCCAATGCTCAAGGCGGGAGGCGGGCCATTGAGCGGCGACCACGAGCAGCCCGGCTCCCAGCCCGGCCTGGGCCGCGGCGAGTTCCGGAAAACGTAAGTCATAGCAGATCAGGGATGACAGCAGACCGTGGGGAGTATTGATCGGAAGGGGGTTATCCCCCGGCTTGAAACAACTATCCTCGGCCGTGGGCAGAAAGAGCTGCTGTTTACGGTATTGGCCGCAGACTCCGGCCGCCCCGCAGACAAACAAGGTATTATAAATACCTGCGCCCGCCTCCATAAACGACCCGGCCAGCAGGATGTCATAATCTGCCGTTAGACGCCGCGTTTTCCTGAGCAGTTCCGGAGTCAAAGCCGTTAGTTCACGAACTCGGCCACAGGCAAAGCCGGTGGCCCATAATTCCGGCAATACAACAACGGTACCTGGGTCAGGCCGTAAACGGGCAAGCAGCCGCTCAACCATCTGCATATTCGCCTCCCAGTCGCCGAGCTTGACATCAAACTGCAGAAAGGCGGCCGCCGCCGGAATTTTAATTAGTTCTTGGGTAAATTTCATTTTTTGTTTAAATTGATATTTTTATAATTCTTACCTCAACAACAGCAAAAAGACAAAATTTTTTATCCTAAAATCGCCGCTGTGCGACTTGATCATAATTATGAGGCCAGCATTGGCCGTTTTTGGGTAACTATTCAGCGTGGATGCCTAAAAGTAACGATAACCCCAGAGCGTAACTGTTCAGCAGTGCTCCAGGTTCGTTCATTTAGAACTTCGAAGCATACTTTGGTATTCGAGAAGATCTAAATGAACGAAGATGGGGTGCTGCTGAATAGTTACCATTTTTGGAGACCTAAATGGAAGAGAGCACCATACATTTCCTGCCGGAAGATATCAAGATAAAGGCCGTTAGAGGTGATAACCTTTTAGACACGGCAGCCAGAGCCGGAATCTATATCAACGCCTTTTGCGGCGGTAACGGAGTTTGCGGTAAGTGCAAGATAAAAATTATCGAGGGCAAAGCCCCCACCGTCCAGGCCAGCCCCCTCAGCGCGGCGGAAAAGGCGTCTGGCTTACAGCTGGCCTGTAACTCCACCATCGACGGCGATCTCACGGTGATGATTCCCGCCAAGATGAAGGGCGACGGCACAAGCATTAAACGGCGGCCCAAGACCACCCGGGCCATCTCGGCCCACAACCTTGACTCCTTAGTGGGCCAATGGGACAACGATCCACCGGTGGAAAAGCGTTTTCTGCGTCTTGATCCCCCCACCACCGAAGATAACGTCCCAGACCTCCAACGCCTCATGCGGGCCATCAAAAAAGGCTGTTACGACTGCGAGGAACCCACCTACGATCATCCGGCCCTGCTCCAGGAACTACCCTTCATCCTCCGCCAGGCCAACTGGGAGGTGACGGTTATCATGCTTCGGGGCAAGCGGGCCGAAGAACCCGACCGCATAATTGCCGTGGAACCAGGCGATACCACCAATCAATTTTACGGCATCGCCTTAGATATCGGCACCACCACCCTGGGCGGCATCCTCTTAGATCTCAATAGCGGTGAAATTCTGGCCGAGGCCTCATGCTATAACAGCCAGATCAGCCATGGCGAGGATGTTATCTCCAGAATTATATACGCCCAGCGCCCCGGCGGTCTACAGACCCTGCAGACCAAGGTGGTGGAATCCATCAACAAGATAATCGCCGACATCTGCGCTCAAAAAGACATCGCCGCCCGCGACATCACCTATATCATGGCGGCCGGCAACACCGTTATGTCCCACCTCCTCCTGGGCCTGAACCCCAAATTCATCCGGGAAGCCCCCTATGTTCCCACCTGTAATCAGATGCCCCTGACCCGGGCCAGCGCCCTGGGCATTGACGCCCACCCCTCAGTGCGTCTCTTTCTCTATCCCTCGGTGGCCAGCTATGTGGGCGGCGATATCACCTCCGGAGTACACGCCTGCCAGATGCACAAGAGCGAGGCCCTCACCCTCTTTATCGACATCGGCACCAACGGTGAGATTGTAGTGGGTAACAGCGACTGGATGATCTGCGCCGCCTGTTCAGCGGGGCCGGCCTTTGAGGGCGGGGGGATAAGACACGGGATGCGGGCCTCGGCCGGGGCCATTGAGAACTTCCATATCGACCCCGATAGCCTGAGCCCGATGATTATCACCATTGACCACAGCAAGCCCCGCGGTATCTGCGGCTCAGGCTTGATAAGCATTGTGGCCGAGCTGCTCTCCGCCGGGGTCATTGACCAGCAGGGGAAGTTCAACCGCAATCTCAACCACCCCCGCATTCGTGAAGGGATTGACAATTACGAGTATGTCCTGGCCTGGGCAACAGACACCCTCACCGGCGAGGATCTGGTTATTACCGAGGTGGATCTCGACAATCTTATCCGCGCCAAAGGGGCCATGTTCGCGGGTTATGTCAGCCTGCTTGAATCCGTGGGCATGGGCTTTGATGATCTTGAACGAATCATCCTGGCCGGTAATTTCGGGGCCTATATAGACCTGGAACGAGCCATCACCATCGGCCTCCTGCCCGACATCAACCGGGAACGTTTCTATTATCTTGGCAACGCCTCGTTGATGGGGGCCAGAATCAGCCTCACCGACCATAAACGTTTCCGCGAAAGGGGCATGGTCAGCGGCATAATGACCAATATGGAATTGAGCGAAAATCCCCAGTTCATGAACCACTATATGGCCTCCCTCTTTCTGCCTCATACCAATATGGACTTTTTCCCTTCAGTGGCAGAGGATAGAAGACAGAGAGCCGCGGACAGAGAACGGAAGGAAGAAGACTGATGACAACAGACCAATACCTCCGGCATCTCGTCTCCTGCTTCCTGCCTCCAGAATCAGTATGCCTGCCATAATCCCGGATATCTCGGTCTGCAGCACCTTCAACCGCCGACCCCTGGCAGCGGCTCCCATGCTGCGGTCAATAGAGAATGAGGCCGATCCGGTGGCTGTGGAAATTTTCCTGGCCAATCTTGGGACAGAGAACGATGATGAATTACTGTTTGAGTTTCCCCGCTTGAAAATTTTTTCGCTGCCCGGCTGCGAGGAGAGCGAGGCCCATCAACAGATAATCGAACTTGCGGCAGGGCGTTATATCCTCATCATGGCCGCCGACGCGCTTATCCAGCCCGGTTGCCTCCTGCCCCTGGTAAATTTCATGGATGACACGCCCGACGCGGGCCTGGCGTCGCCGCGGATCTTAAATGCCTACGGCAAACCGGAACCAGTTGCCCGCCTCTTCCCCCATGGACTTTCCTTCATTGGACAATGCCTGGGTCTGCCACTCTCCTCGCGGCGGCACCTCTCTCGCATCCCCCGCCGTAACACCGAGGTGGACTGGCTGTGGAGCGGGGCGCTCATCATCCGGCCGCAGTTAATCGAAGACATCGGCCTGCCGCGCCGCCGGATCTCCCCATTATCACTCATGTCCTATGCCCGCCGGGCCAAAAAGGCGGGCTGGCATGTCTATTACGTCCATGAGGCGGCGGTTATCCACCCCAACCCCCTCTATTACGCCCGTTAAATACCGGCTTCCCCTGCCCCTCTGGCTGCTCCGTTATTTTTAAAAAAATGACCGGGAGCTGAAAAACTTTGACAATTAGGCTAAATAACGATAAATATATTAATTTGTATTTTTGTAACCATTTCAAGTGGTGTCCGATTAGAGTTTTGCGTTAAGCCTGACAGATGGTTTTAGGCCGGGAAACAAATTAAATTTTTCCTCCAAACCAAGGGGACAGAATTTTTTTCGCGTTTTTGGCGAAAATCATTCTGTCCCGAACCAAAAGCTGGAAAAATAAAATCTGTCCCCTCCCTAAGTACCGTAAGCGTATTGAACACAATGCACGTTCTTAACCGGACATTACTGAATCATTTTCGTAAACCATCCCGAAATTCGGGTTTAATAAGTTTCAAACCATTTC
>CAZSOB010000088.1:0-5981 GCA_964608155.1 uncultured Desulfobulbia bacterium | reverse complement strand
GGCTAAAAAAATAATTCTGTGGCAGTTGACATGGGGTGATAAGTAATTATCTTTTGGGGAAAAGGGACGGGCAGTAGTTGACGGTTGGAACCGTAACTAACTGTTTATGTATAAAAAATTTGAAATAGGAGGTCGGCTATGTGGACAAGAATTAATGATTTTGATCGTATGTTTGGAGCCATTGATCTGCTTCATTCAAGAATGGGCAGATATTTTGAGGACTATGATCGTCTTCATGGTCGTGGCCGGGCGCTTAGCGGCGGTGAGTTGCCGTTAACGAATTTTTATGACACTGGTGATCACTTTGAACTTCAAGTTGAGCTGCCGGGTATGAGCAAGGAGGATTTGGCTGTTAAAATTCAAGGTAATTATCTCGAAATCAGCGGTACCCGTAAGGCTGAGGTTCCAGAAGGTTACGCTGTGCATCGCGGCGAGAGAGGGGAAATTAGTTTCAGCCGTAGTTTCACTCTGCCGTCCGACGTTGAGGCTGAAAAGGTGGAGGCGAAGTTGTGCAATGGCCTGCTGACTATGACCCTGCCTAAGGCGGAGGCCGCCAAGCCCCGGCGTATTGACGTGGGTTAAAAAAATTATTCTTGAAACTGTAAAAAATAAGTAACTATTCAGCGAAATGCCCGGAATTATCAACCGCAGGTAAGCGAGCTTGCGAAACCCCGGATTGGGTGCAGCTGAACAGTTACAAAAATAAGTTAATTACAGGAGGCAAATTATGAGCGAGAGAAAAGATATTGTTAAACGGGAAGAGAGAGTTCCGGAGCGCAGCATTCCAGTGGTAGCTCCGGCAGTAGATATTTATGAAAATGATGATGAGATACTGCTTCATGCCGATATGCCGGGAGTCGAAAAAGATGACATCAAAGTAAATATCGACAATGGTAAATTGGAACTCAGCGGGGTGCGCAGACTTGTTACAAACGGGGCCGTTAACTGGGAGGAGTTTGGTGATGTGGAATTCAGCCGCTCATTCTCGGTTCCACAGGCCATTGACGTAAACAAGGTAAACGCGCAATTGCGGGATGGGGTTCTTTATCTGCATCTTCCGAAATCGGATAATGCGAAACCGAGACAAATAGCAATCCAGGCAGCCTGAGTATGTGGCGCGGATGGGAGGGTGTCTGAGAATGATCGAAAAGCTGGTCTTAGTTCTCGGGTACTCTCCCATTGGGTATTGTGGGTTAGATGACTTCTGTCGTATTCTTAATTCTCATAGAGATAATGTGGATCGTTTTTTCTTCAAGGAACTTTTTCCTATCAGCCAGCCGATGAGGAATATCCCGCCGCCGGCCAGAAACCAGTAAATTCTTGTGTTGCTGATCAATGCCTGGTTTTCCCGCCTCAGTGTGTCGGCCTGTTGGTGCAGCGTATTATAGGTCTTGGTTAGGAGCTCGTGGCTTTTTTGAAGTTTGATTACATCCTGGGACTGGGCCAGTAATTTGTTATATTTATTGGTGACGGCCTCTGATTTATCTTGTAATGCTTTGCTGGCGGCCTTCTGGGCACTATCCTGCTCGGTCAGCTTGTTGTTGAAATTCTGCAGTTCTGCCCGCCGTTGTGCTAATTCATCTTTTAAACTTTTAATCTTTTGGCTGAGATGTTTATTGGTCAGCACCAACTGGTTCAATTTTTCTCTAAGCTTCGGTGCCTCAATGGCTCCGGGGGGATTGGGGATGGTATATTGAGCCTTGAGCCAGCCGGTAACCCCACTTTCCGTCTGTACCTGTAAGTATTGGTTTTGTTTGTCTAAAACCGTAAGCTTGGTGCCTGTTTTCAGGGCCTTTAAAGGGGTAAAAGACGGGCCGGGGCCGTCGCGGAGGGTGACAATGAGGGTGTCGCTTATATAACGGGTTTCTTGCTGTACTTCAGCGGCCAGTACAGCGCTTCCCGGCCATATAAGGGTGATAAACAGCAAGAGTCCAATAAAACTTTTCATGGTGCTCATACTTTTCCTCCGTTTAATCCAGGTTCTTTAGGTTGGGCCGTTGTCGTCCTGCAAAAGAGCCAGTAGTTCAGTCGCGGAAATTTTATGATTCAGATCAGTGCCCTGGAGGAGATTATCCGCCAATTCCCTTTTCTCCTTGTGCAGAGTGACTATTTTTTCTTCAATGGTATCCTTGGTGATGAGACGATAGATTGTTACCGGTCGTTTTTGCCCTATGCGGTGAATACGATCTGAGGCCTGATCTTCTACGGCCGGATTCCACCAGGGATCCATGTGGATGACGTAGTTGGCCGCCGTAAGGTTCAGGCCCAGGCCACCGGCCTTGAGGCTGATGAGAAATATGTCCCCCTCACCGGCCTGGAATGATTCTACCCTCTTCTTACGTTCTCTGGCCGGGGTACTGCCATCAAGATATTGATAATTTATGTCTTTATGATCTAAGAAATTCTTCAGAATGGTCAAATGGCCGACAAATTGACTGAATACCAGTACCTTATGACCGTTTAATAATAATTCGTCAATAAGTTCTTCAAAAATGGTCAGTTTAGAGCTTTTAATTGGAATCCCAGGCTCCACCATGGCCGGGTTGCAGCAGGCCTGCCGCAGACGCATAATCTCGGCCAGGATGCGCATATTACGGTGTTGTTGCGGGGCTGTTTCGAGAATATTCAAGGCCTCTCGGCGTAATGTCTCGTAGAAGGCGGCCTCTTCCGGGCTTAATTTGACGTGGAGATTAATCTCGGTTCTGGGAGGCAGGTCATCAAGAACCTGTGATTTAAGGCGCCGCAGGATAAAGGGGCGGATGATTTTTTTAAGTCTCTGCTGGGTTTCGCGGCTTTTATCCCGTTCTATGGGGATAGCGAAGCGATGATTAAAAGAGGTTATGCTGCCCAGTATACCGGGATTTATAAAATTGAATAAATTCCAGAGTTCACCAAGATTATTTTCCAGCGGTGTACCGGTGGTAATCATTTTGAAGCGCCCCTTTAAGCGCATGGCCGCTTTTGAGCGTTTGGTGGCCATATTCTTTATGGCCTGGGCCTCATCGAGGACAATAACCTGCCATTGCCGTGCGGTGAGCATCTCGGCCTCCTGCTGGAGCAGGCCGTAACTGGTAATAAGCAAATCAAAAGGGCGCAGGTCATCTATGGTCTGCTGCCGGTCGGTGGGGTTGAGTGAAACACAATTTAAGGTGGGGGCGAAACGTTGGGCCTCGTTTATCCAGTTATAGCACACCGATGTTGGGGCCAGCACCAGGCAGGGCCCCTGGGCGGCCTGATCGAGCATCAGAGCCAGGGCCTGCACGGTTTTGCCAAGTCCCATCTCATCGGCCAGACAGGCCCCGCAACTGAGATAGGCCAGTCTGGCCATCCAAGTGAAGCCCTCCCTTTGGTAGGAACGTAGATTGGCATTCAGGGTGGAAGGCAGCTCCGGTGTGTAGGCCTCGGCCTCATCAATCCTTTTAGCGGCATCTATCCAATGCTTGTCACTCTCTAATTTACCAAGATTGCCGGTTAGATTATGGAGTAAGGGGGCGGCCGCCTGGGGCAGACGCAGAAGGTCATCCTGGCGGCTGGTTATGGCGTTTATGTCATTTAAATGCTGAAAGAGATCTTCGGTGAGTGACAGATATTCCTGCTCTGAAAGGGGCACGAAACGACTGTTGTGCTGTTTAACCAGATCCAGGAGCTGGCGGATTTCAATCATATGATTATCATCAACCCGCAATTTGCCGTTGATGGCAAACCAGTTTTTATGTTTGTTTACTTTGAGGTATAATTGTTCTACCCCGGCCCTTTGTTTGATCCGCAGATTCTCACCCTGGGGCCACTCGATAACTACGTTATTGGTAAGGGGCTGTAATTCCAGCAGGAAATTCAGGCAGTCCTGGAGGTCGGGCAGTAACCAATGCCAATTGTCATCGGGTAGGTGGCCCATGGAAGGACAGGCACTTATTATATCCTGGGCGGCTTCTTCTTCCATGCTCAGATCTCTCATGGTCTGCAGGCGCTCTCCATCTATATCGGCAATGATTATTCTGGCCCCTGCCCCAGGTTTCAGGGTGGGGCCTCCCGCCCCTAATGGCTTGATATTAAAAGAGATGTCGAAACCGCCGCGATTTGGGACAATCTGGCAATATATTTTTGTGTCTGAGGTTATATTACGCAAGGTGGCGGCGGGGGCTGAAAAATCTGAATAAACGGTGATATGCCCGGCAATACCCGCTAATAAATCTAACACTTTACCTTTGGCCTTCTCGGGTACCAGAAGTCCGCTTGCCCCAATCGTGGCGGCTATTTTATGACTTATTTCAGTTAATTGATACACCATTACCCGTCCTGGCGGACAGAAACGGGTGATAATTGTTTCATCCGCGGTGGGAAATGGGGTAAATTTTATCGCCACATTATGACGTTCATTTTTGATTCGTAGTTGCGGCTCGGCCTTGATAATTTCTAAATGGATTAATTCTTCGTGATCACGGAATATGAGAGGGTGATTAATCATCGACAAAATCGCCTGTTCGATATCAAAATAATATTCCAGGTTACGGTTGTTGCCTGTCCTTTTGTGGATGGCGGCGCAGATGTTTTTGTCCTGGATGCCCAATTCCCGCAGGGCACTGGGCATGGCTATTTTTTGCAGAGATAAAACCCGGCCCTTACTCCAGCCTGTCTGGTTGGAAAATTTTTGTTCTTTGGGGGTAATGGCGATTACAGTCCCACTTGTTTCGTCAATGGTCAGGAGCCAAATAAGGCGGCCGCTCTGCTCGCTCACCGCGGCGGCATGATTAATAATTGATTTTAGTCCTCTCACCGCCCGCTGCCAGGGCTCTTCGTGGTGGATGGCCTTAATCAGGGGCTGATTTTGCCAGTTTTCACGCCAGGCGGCCGCTGCTTCGCGATATCCGCTGTCGCCGGAGGCCAGGTACAGTATTTCTGCCATTTCCTGGGCTAACCAGTGGTAACCGTTGATTGCGGCCCTCTCAAAATTGTCGGTGAGAGCGGCCTGTAGCTCTGGCGACATTCTACCCTCTAACCAAAAGGCGGCAAGGCCGGCAAAGAGAGAGGATATACTGTTAAAGGCCGGGGGGGAAAAATCAATGGTGCGGAGCTGGGGGTCAGCTACCTGTTTCTGGCGGCAGATGAAGACATCAAAGAGGATTTGGTAGGTCTGCCGGTAGAGGCGGCTGCCTTTTAGAGGTTTGCGGTCGGTGTAAATTTTATGCCTCAGGCTGGCGGCTTCGGGCGACTTTGACTGTAACAGGGCCAGAAAAAACAATACACCCTCGAAACCGGTAAAATAGGCCTCATCATCGTTATTTATCTGACGCAGGGTTTGGAGATCATCCATAAAGAAGGTCAGGGCCTTTTCCATATCGCCCTTGATCACGGCTTGCCAACCATCAAGCCCTAAACCTGTGAGCTGCCCGCCATGATCCGCAAGAATTTTTTTAGACCGCGTGAATTCTCCGCGCAGCAACAGGGAAGATACTAATAAATACATAAATGAAGGGTGGCGAAGTATGGGGGGCTGTTCCCCGTCCACACCATATTCGAGATAATTAAGGTGCTCGGTGATGGGCAGCAGGCGGCCCTGGTGGTCTTTTAAAATTTCATGCAGGGCTAGAAACTGGATATGATCCGGCATGGTTGCCAGCCAGGAGGCGGAGAAGGCTCGGCCGCAGATCTTGACGATGGGATGCGGGCTGGAGGCGGCGGGTGAGCGTTGATAATAGTTGATGAGGTGTTGGTGAAATGCCGTCGTGTCATGGGAATAGAGGGCAATTCGTAAATCACGAATGTCACGGCGACTCGCTGATTTGTCGGCCTTATATGATATTGGTATGGAGGGTAGAACGGCACGTACTGCCTGGGCTATGGTACCGAAATGATCTTCCTTTACCGCCTGCCTGGCAAGAATTTCCACGATATCGTCGTGGCATTGGCAACGGGCGTTAAGCAGGTTTTTCTCGCGCAGATAGGCCAGGCAGGGGTGGATCTGGCGGGCATAATCTGCCCTG
>CAZSOB010000087.1:0-6012 GCA_964608155.1 uncultured Desulfobulbia bacterium | reverse complement strand
AAGAAGTTACCTCGTATTCAGGGCTCAGCATGCGGGTCAAAACTTTACGGGCCGTAAGGTCGTCATCAACCACAATAACTCTAACCATTCAAATTGTCTCCTGTGGGAAGAAAAACGGTAAACACAGTGCCTTCATCCGGAATTGATTCCACCTCAATGGTGCCGCCATGATTTTTGACGATGCCATAACTTACCGACAGGCCGAGTCCGGTACCTTTACCAACCTCCTTGGTGGTAAAAAATGGATCAAATATTTTATCCAATTGTTCCGGTTCGATTCCTGCTCCAGTATCAATGAATTGAATGGCTATCTTGTCGATGATGGTTCTGGAACGAATTGCGATCTGCCCGCCCTGATCGAGGGCATCCACCGCATTAAGCAGAATGTTGACAAATACCTGCTGCATTTGATGGCCATCGATTTTTAAAGGAGGAAGCTTACCTTTTTTTTCGAAAAGTATGTTGACGCCCTTTTCCCCGGAGCGTATGCGGAGCAGAGAAATAGAGCTTTCAAGCAACTCGTTGATGTCTTGATAGGTGAATTCCGGGTTCTGCTGCCGGGCAAAACTTAACATACCTGAAATAATCCACGAACATTTGTCAGTTTGTTCAAGGATATCAGCAAGATCTTTATCTAATGCCGCCGGGTTGCATTTGCCGTTTTCCAGATCCTGCCTGGCCAGGGCGGCAATCGCCCTGGCATTTCCTAAGGGGGTGTTTAATTCATGTGCTATTCCTGCTGCCATTTCGCCGATTGAGGCCAGCTTTTCGGACTGGCAAATTTTCTCGGCTATTTTTTTCTTATCAGCAAGATGCCGTTCAAGGTCTGCGGCCATCAGGTTAATTTCCTGGGCCAGCGCCCCTACCTCATCATCGGAACGAACAGGTATCCGGCAGCTCAAGTCTTTTCCTATGCTATGGGTGCCGTCAATCACCTCCTTGATGGGCCGGGTAATTGAGTTGGCAAACCAGAAGGCGGCTGTAACCATCAGACCCAGAATCAGTGCGGTACTCCATAATATCATGTGTTTGATAGTGGTCAGAGGGGCCATAAAGAACTTTCGTTTGGCATTAACCACCACCACCCAGCCCTTATCTTCGCGGTGGAAAGGAGAATAAAAACGGTGCGCGATAATGTCTCTTGAGCCTGGTTGAATATTGACCCCTTCATCCGTGTTCATCCAGGCATCGGTTATGAATTTTGGATACTGCTTGAATACGGTAATTTTACTTCCAGTCTGGTTGCCAAATTCGCAGGCCTGGTTTTGGTGAAAGATATAGATGCCGTTGCGATCTTGATTTTCTTTATTGCGTTCTATCAAAAAGGCAGAGCCCTCGTCCTTTGAAATGAGCCGATTAATGGTAAGGCCGGCGGTTTCGCCCCATACATTAATGGTCAGTATTCCAGCGCGCTGACCATCTGCCAGGAAAAACGGTGTTGAGAACCTGACCATGGCCGGACACCATTTGGTATCACCATCCATCCACCCAAGCCCCATATTGGATATCGAAATTTCTCCTTTTTTTGAGGTTATAGCGTCTTTAAAGAACTGTCTGTCTTTTTTAGAACTTATCTCCCGCACCTTCAGATACGGCACGAAGGGGCCTTTGCGCGGAATAATGACCCCTTCCCTGACCTTGGCCAGAACTCTGCCCTGGGGATCTATAAAACGGATAGCCTGGATCGTCCGGTCAAGCTTCTGAAAGTTGAGGAAGTCCTTCTCCATTTTATCAAGCCGCTGCGCCGACAATTCAATGTTATGGCGGTTAAGGGCATCAATAAAAGCCAGGACCGATGGAGTTTTGGCGATGACCATTAATGCTTTTTTCGAATTCTCTACCAGATCATCCAGGCTTTGGGATGACTTCGCGGCCAGGATTCTGACTTCCCTCGTTACGTTGGCGCGTAATATTTCGCTCGTGGAGTTGATAATCAAAAAGGAGAGAAACAACAGGGATGGAATAAATACCACCAACATTGTGAGCAAAATTTTCTGACGGATATGCAATCTGATCATTGAGCCAGCCCCCTTTTCTGCCGGTGCAGTTATGCACTCATGGATTGCGGGGATATTCCTCCTGCGATGCATAATGCACCACAACTGAATACATACTCTTTGCCAAATTTTAAGTCAAGACAAAAAACTTTATGAAAAAACAGGTAGTTGGGCTCATAAAAGATAGTATTGCCCCTTTTTGGCACAGTCATTGCTCTTCCGTTATGCCACATGACTACTCCATATGGCCCAATAGTCAAGGTAACTATTCAGCATGATGTCTAAAAGTAACAAGAACCACCAGAGTGTAACTGTTTAGGAAAGCGCAGACTTCGGATTGGGTGCAGCTAAACAGTTACTGGTCAAGAAGATTTTATACTACCGTGGCAAGTGGCTCTCCTGCCAAAATTGTTAAATCGGGAGGGCTTAATATACCAGAACTGTCGTTTAAACAAGTGGCAGGTAATTAAAATGAGGAGATATTGTTATGAGACTGAAAAGGTTGGTGCCTGGTTTTATCTTGGGCTTTGCGTTGTTGGGAATGCTGATGCTGCCGTCATTTAGTAAGGCGGGGGATACTGGAGTGCAGAAGGCTGTTTACCATGTTGATTTTGGCAGTGCCAGGCGGATGAATGCCACACTCCACAATATCTATAATCTCGTAAATTATTATACCACCAAAAACATTGATTATGACGTCCGGCTGGTGTCGAACTCTGCCGGAGTGCAGTTCATGGTTAAAGATGTGAAGGGTACTAAATTCGCGGGGAACAAAATCCCGGCAAAAACCGCCACATCAATAGCTGAGATGATGCAGAGCCTGGCGGATGCATATGATGTCAAGTTTGAGCAGTGCAACATTACCCTGCAGAGAACCCATATTGACAAGAGCAGACTCAAATCCTTTGTCACTGTGGTTCCTTCTGCCCAGGTACGACTTGTGGAGTTAGAGGGGCAGGGCTTCGCCTATATCAAGGTACAATAGTAAGAGTTCACCAGCACCTCATCTCTGTCCGTTTCAGCCCTCTCACCTACAGGAAGTACAGACTCGAGGGCAGAAACAGATGGATTTAAGGCACTGATGAACTCTTACACTATCGGGCAGCATCAACTTTGGTGCCCTTGGTGAACTATTACGTACAATAAGCATGATAGTTCAGGGAATTCTACGGTGGGAATAGAAAAAGGAGGGTTTTCTATGGCATGGCCGTCCTTGGGAGAGCTGTCATTAATTACCACAACACTATAGAAAGGAGAGTAAAATGAGAAGAAACAAGAAGATGACTTTGCCCATGGCGATTTTTCTGACCGCCGCCATTTGTCTGGTAGCACCAGGAAGGTCACAAGGGGCCAATTGGGTTCAACTACAGGGAACGGAAAAGCCGGGAGCCAAAACGGTAAATATTTGGGGCTTTATCCAACCGACATATTTTCAGTCAGAGGATAATGTGAATCCTTCTGATGATTTTCGTAAAAATGACTTTAATCTCCGCCGGGCTCGGGCCGGGATTCGCGGCGTAGTGCCAAAGACCGAGGGTAAAGTAGATTACTTCCTGCTCGCCGAGTTCGGCCGCAATGGGATAACCGAAAATCCAAACGGTGGTCAGAGTAATTTTGCCGCTCTCACGGATGCCAGCGTTACCTTAAATTATCTTCCCGGCCTTCGTTTGCGTTTTGGCCAGTTTAAACTGCCCATCGGGGTTGATGCCCTGCAGGCTATTCATGTCCATAAGTATATTGAATTTTCGGATGTTGTGGATCAGTTAATGCTGGAACGTTTTGGTAAAGACCGCGCGGTTGGGGCCTTTCGGGATATAGGCATCCAGGCCTTTGACTGGTGGAGATTTGGTGATAAAAAAGAATACGAGTTTTCCTATGCCCTGATGCTTAGTAACGGTAACGGGATTAATTCTCAGGATAACGATAAGAAAAAGGATATTACCGCCAAGTTGACCCTTGCCAAAATATTTAATAATTCCAAAGGGCCGCGGCGCCAGGAAATGCAGATCGGGGCCTGGTTCATGGACGGCAAGAGAACGGGTTATACCTTTGCCGCCGGTGCCAACGGTACATTAACTGAACAAAACCGCAAACGTTACGGAGTCGATTTTAACTATAACAGGGACTTTGGCAGCCTTGGCGCGGGGCATCTTACCGCGGAGGCTATTTGGGCCAAAGGCTGGGTATATGCGCCGGGTTTTTTCGGCAAGGCGGTTCCCACCGGCAAAAGATTTTTTACTGAAAATACCTCCGTCTCCGGGCATGGCGTGCCGCATGCGGATTTAAAAGCCTTTGGCTGGTATATTGACTTGGGTTATCGCCCACCTGTGCTGAATAAAAAAATAGAATTAGATGTAAGATATGCCAGGTATGATCCGGATTCCGGCAATGATCTTTCCAGCAATGTGTCCCAGAATACCCTGACCCTGGGTAGTCAGTATTTTTTCAGTCCCGCGGCCAGAGTCACAGTTGATTATGAGATCAGAGATAATGACTGGAACTCCGCGGTAGATAATCGGCTTATGGCTCAGGTTACCATACTCTTTAAATAATTCGTCGTCTTATTGGTTTGGCGGCGGATAGTCTGGTGCTGTCCTGCCAGCAGGCAAAATAGTGCTTAGACGAAGAGACGGACGTCTCTTCGTCTAAGGGCCTGTAAAGAAACAACATAGCCAATCTTGCATCTTATCTTTGGGCCATCTTTGAATGTGTCTCAATCGCAAAATCCTCACCGTAGCCCTGCTACGCCTGCGGTTTTGCTCAACCGTCACATCCAAATCTGGCCCAAACCTAAGCGCCCTCCCTTATATCGTCAGAAAATTATCATCGACAGTTCCCCCGCCATTAAATTATTCACCCAAAGGGTGCTTTTTGCAATATTCCTTGCCGGGATGCAACCCTTTAGGGTGCATCTTGCAACAATTGTCTGCTGGCAGGGGAGTTCCGATTAAGGGTATTTAATTATTTTATTGTTTAATTACATGCCGTTGTACCTCATGAATGATCTAAATAACAACTCTGGCATAAACATTGAACAAAGTGTTTGCGAATTAATCACTCATATATTTTTTGTGAGAGAAGACGTAACTATTCAGCAGCACCCCGGTGGTTATTGTTACTTTTAGACATCACGCTGAATAGTTACGAGAAGACAAATATTATTGGAGGACAGCAAACTGAAATGGATAAGTCACGCCGTAGTTTCATTAAAGCTCTCGGAGCGGGGGCGGCAGCAACCTCTCTAACCCTTGTCAAGCCAGCAGAACAGGCTCGGGCCTCAGCGGAAAGCGTCCAGAAAGGGGCAGTATGGGGCATGGTAATTGACCTCAGAAAGTGCATCGGCTGCCAGGCCTGTACGGTGGCCTGTTCAATTGAAAATCAGATTCCGCTTGGCAAGTTTCGCACCATTGTTTCAACATATGAGGTTGAACGATCAGGGGTGTCCCGCAGAGTTAATCTGCCGCGGCTTTGCAACCACTGTAAAACGCCGGCCTGCACCCAGGTATGTCCTACACAGGCCACCCATAAAAGGGCGGATGGCATTGTTGTGGTTGATAATACCATGTGCATCGGCTGCGGTTATTGTATTCAGGCCTGTCCCTATGAGGCCCGGTTTATTAATCCGCGTACCCGCACGGCCGACAAATGCACATTCTGCCTGCACAGACTGGAAGCGGGTTTGTATCCGGCATGTGTGGAGACATGCGTCGGCGAAGCCAGAGTCTTTGGAAATTTTAATGACCCTCAAAGTGAGGTCTCAAGACTGGTCAGCCAATATCCGGTTGGAGTACTTAAAAAGGCCATGGGAACAGGGCCCATGGTCTTCTATATCGGTTTAGATGAAAGCCTGAGCAGCAACATTAAGGGTAAAGCCGTAATTTCACCGGCTGGAAGCCCGTCGGATGAGAAGGAGAGTATTTAAAATGAATACCCATATAATTGAACTGATCAGTACGGTGGGACATGTGCAGTGGAGCCTGGTTGTTCCGCAGTATTTTTTCTTTACAGGCGTAAG
>CAZSOB010000086.1:0-6014 GCA_964608155.1 uncultured Desulfobulbia bacterium | reverse complement strand
ATTCGGGGACAGAATGATTTTCGCAAACAAACGCGAAAAAAATTCTGTCCCCTTGCTGCAGTGGAAATTTAATCTGTCTCCCGGCATAAAACCATCAGTTACTCTTAATGCAAAACTCTAATCTGACATTACTGACTTTGATTCATTCGTCGTTTATTTTCCACACCATGCCGGCCAACCACAAAATTTCCGCTTCCCGCTCTCTACCTACTTGATAACCTGCAGAATATCATCTGCCCCGACCTGAACATGACCATCCAGGGTAATTGCCGGACTGGCACCTGAAAAATCAACCCCGGTAACCAGACCGCTGCTCTTTGAGTCAACATCAACCACATGGCCGGTGACATCAAGGGCCTTAATTTTATAGTAATAGGCCCCGTCCGGCACCTTTTTACCAAGCATATTTTTACCGTCCCACTTCAGGTCGTAATGACCGGCCGCCAGACTGCCCTTATCCTCCTGCCAGACTAATTGATCATTATTATTGTAGACCTGAACGGTGGTGGTATTGCTGGCATCACTTAAGGTAAATTCACCCGAGCTTGGCGTGCCGTCTTTAACACCTATCTTATCGCCGCTCACCAGCACCTTATCATTCAAGAGGCTCAGGAGCTGCAGATTGTTCTGTGAGGTTTGAAAGTCCAGCAGTTTCTTCATGTTATCACTCATCTTGGTGGTAGCCTGCATATTGCTGAACTGGGCCAGCTGCGAGGCCATCTGATAATTGTCCATGGGCTTCATGGGATCCTGATATTGCAGCTGAGTGATAAACAACTTCATAAAATCACTCTCATCCAAACTTTTAGAGCCCACCGCGTCTTTGGGCTGCACCAGAGTGCTGCTGGTTGTATTGGCGACACCGGAAATAGACATTTTTCCCCCTTCCCTGTTCAGAGCTTAAACTAAGACACTTATCTGACTGTCCGACCAGCGGCTGGCCCGCAAAAATGCCCTGGACGAAGCGGCTGATGTTTCAAGAGCGGCGGTCTCTCCCCCGCCCTGCCGGCCTTTATCCAAACGCAACTGTTCCCAGGCCGATTCAAAACGCTGCCGACTGTCTTCAGAGTTGTTATGCTGATCAACCATCACCATGCAGGACTCTAAATTATAACCCTGCTGGTTAAGGTTTTGCTTAAACTCATCCATATTCTTTTCCAGAGTCTCCTTGACCCGGTGATTATCCATTACAAAGGAAACCATGACATGATTATTCCTGACCTGGAGATCGACCTTAACCTCCCCCAGCTCCTTAGGATACATGGTTAAAACCAGGTGATGATCGTCACGCTGCAGGGCCTGGGTTACCCCCTGGCTAATCTGTTCAAAGGCAAATTGCTGCAGAATAGCGGGGGCTGCCGTCGGCCGCGGCCTAACCGCCGCCGACAGGGTATCGGCAGCACGGCTGTCAAGCGGAACTGCTGACGCGGGCAGAGAACTGAATTCGCCTCCCCCGTTTTCAGACTTCCCACCCTTGGAGTCATGCCGGTCAACCAGCTCATTTACAAGATCAACGGCTGAATTTTCCTTACTAAGCTGCCCCGCGGGTTCTTTACCGTCCGCCATGCCGGCATCAGCATCCGTCAGGGACGATTTTTGCCAATCCGCTGTCAACGCTTCATTCTTACGCATAATTTCATTAATCTTCTCGACCTTGACCTTAGAGAGATCAACCATCTTCTGCAATTGCTGATAAACCGCAGTCAATGACTTCTGCACTACCGGACTCCAGCTGGTATCCTTCTTGATAAAACCCGCCTGTTGCAGGACATCAACAAGATTATTCAGGAAACCAACCGGCTTAATTTCAGGCTTAGCATCCTTCACCATATTTATGGTCTGCCCGAGTAATTCCTGTAGACGGGCCATGCTCATCATTTGCGGGCCAGCCATCTTGAGCGCCCCGCCGTCTGGACGCGCCGGGTTAAAACTGCCCGGAAACATCTCCAGGATCTGCCCCTTAGTAAGTCCCGCCGCCTCCAGCATATCCCGTAACTGCCTCATATCGACGGCAGAGACTTTAACCGCCGGCAAGGCATCATGGGCGATCTGACCATTCCCTGTTTTAAGGCCAGCGGCGCTTAACTTCTCAAGACCTTTAAGATAGACCTTAAGGTCAAAACCACCTTTATCATTAACGCTCTTAGCCGCCAGAGCTGAGAGGGCGGCCGAATCTACGCCCATACGTTCAAGAATGGACTCCATAACCGGCAGATCAGTCTCCGGAGCCGTTACCGTTCCCGGCTGCCGCATGGCCTGGAAATGCTGTTCAAGAGCGGCAAGTATATCCCGCAAATTTATCATACCCTTATCATCAAGTTGTTTCTGCCAGACAGTTAGTTCTTTCCCGCTCATCCCGGCCTCGGCAGCCAGCTTCCGGAGCATATCCATACTCTTTAGCTGAAAACTCCACTCACCGGCAGCATGCTGATTGGGCTGGGCTGATAAGTTTTTGAGATCAGCTAATAACTGCTGGAGAAAGGCGGCAACATTTGCCGTTCTGTCATCATGCCTGCTGCCGGTCTTTTGCCGTTCCCTGTCCCGAGCCCCCTGCTGATCCTTAATGGTATGATGTTTCACCCCAAGCTGACCGCTCCTGGTCTGGCGTTCACTCCGTACTTTTTTATCGAGATAACGGGCGAAATTTTCCTCCCGCCCCGGATCGACCTGGGCCTTGGGATCAGGACGGTCACTGGGTCGTGTATCAGCGAGGTAATTGGTAACCATTATGTTTGACATTTATCTCTCCCTCATTGTCCACCTTGCGGTAATAAGACCCTACAACCATCATTCGCAGTCCAAAGAGACCGACACCCACAGAGAAAGCAAGGGCCGTGCCATAATCAACCGGCCTCCGCCTCCACTTTAAAAAACGCGCCAGCACAACAAGAAACGCCATATAATCAGTAACTTATGAATTATTCTATTTGGGAGAAGCACTTAGAGCAAACAGCTTTATCGGCATAATTAAGAACCGATAGGAAAATAATGACGACTACCACCAAAGGCATGAGTTAAGAAGGGGGGGAACTTTTTTCCCGGTCAGGGAACGGGGAAGTCAACAACCACCGGTTAGAACCGCTGGATTGGATAAACAACTGCAAGTCGAAAAACTCGCAGGGGCTAAAGGAACGACGGCGGCGGGGTCTGGACAGGGGCCAAGTATCTGATTATGGCCCCTGAACGCTGTCTCCCGCCTTACTTACCCTCTACAATTTTATTTAGGTCATTAACCGCCTTTGTCAATTCCCCGGTTTCATTAACCACCGCCTCGGCGGCGGCGGCAAGTTCTTCGGAGTTAGCAGCAAGGAGTTGAATACCATTATCCATCTCATTGGTGGCAGAATTAATCTGGCTTATGCCCTCGGTCTGCTGGAGAGAGGCCTCGCTGATCTCGGCAATCAGAACGGCGGTCTTTTTAATGGTGGCGGCCACTTCATTAATCGCCCCAGCCACCTCATCGACCTTTTCTCCACCTTCGGCGGCATGCCGGGCCGACACCTCAATTAGTTGCTGAGAGTTATCTACTGAGCTGGAGGTACTCTGAGCCAGATTCCTCACCTCATCGGCAACCACCGCGAAACCGGCTCCGGCCTCTCCCGCCCTGGCCGCCTCTACCGCGGCATTAAGGGCCAGAAGGTTGGTTTGAAAGGCGACACTCTCGATGTCCCGGATAATCACTGAAAGCTTTTTGCTGTCATCTTTTATCTGGCCCATATGTTCCAGCATGGTCGTCATATCGTCTTCCGCCTCATTAATCTGTACCTCATTGCGGCGCATAAATTCATTGGTATGCTGGGCGTTCTCATCATTCTGACGGATCATCGCGGTAATTTCCTCGAGGGAGGCGCTGGTCTCCTCAAGTGATGAGGCCATGGATGAGGCCATATCGGCATTAACCTGGGCGTTATTGGCAGCAACCGCGGTTTCCTCGGCTATACGACTGGCTCTCTCCCGCAAAGAGACAATGACCCCCTCGATTTTACGGGTAAGATTCTCCACAATAAAACCGGAACAGCTAAGGACAATAATCAAGACAATTATGCCGCTGACAATGAAAATAATATTAAAGCGCTTTACTTCGTTTATTTTAGCCTTTTTGAGCTGGGCCAGATCCTTACGCAGGTGGTCTACCATGGCCTTGGAAGATTTCATTGCCGTATAAAAACTGGTCAAATAATCACCATCGAAAGTATCTTGAGCCAATTCTGATTGATCATCGGCCAAAGCGGGAAGTATCTTGTGCCTGAGCAGCGAGGCCATTCGCTTCCAGGCAGCGGCCGCATTCTTGGTGTCCTTAATAATATCAGGCGCCCGCTTGATATCATGGCATGATATACAGCGTTTGCCTTTACCGCCGCCCTGCTGATCGCTTACGGCATAAAGCAGGCCATTTACAATATCGTCCAGCCTTTTGATGTTATTCTGAATATTCCCAACATCATCCTCATCATAATCCGCCAACAGGGGCTGCAGATCACTATTTAGTTTATTAAGATTGACCCTGGTACGGGCCACCTGATCAATGATATCGTATTTAAATTCAATCCCCTGATATGTCTCACCACCAATCTTGACCCGCGAGATAACCACCACCGCAGCAGCCATGATGACAATAAGAGAAAGGGAGACGAAAGCAACCAACATAAATAATTTTTGACGCAGACCCACCGCATGCTCCTTTTTTATTATTGTGGTTATTCAGCAGAGTCTCTCCCTTAACCGTACATACTATGGAGTTAAGGGTAGTTCATGGCCCCACTTCAACACCGGTTATCAACAGATAACATAGTGAACAAAAATAATTATAGAAGGATTGCGGCACTAAAAACAAGTTTTTTTCTGAGGGGGGAAGGAGAAAATGGTTATTTACTCCCTAACATACCGAGTCGTTTGCTTACCGCAACGGCCTTGCCCTGCTCGAGCTTGGCAATGATTTTGGCCGCCAGATCGGTTTTCATGGCCCGCAGAACACGGGTAGTTTCGAGGTCGGACATAGCATTAAGCAGGGGAGCAAGCTTGGAGGGGCTCATGGCCGAATATATCTTGATAAGCTTTTTAAAATTCTTATTTTTAACGGTTTGATATTCCGCCATACCTGCGGCAAGCCGGGTCTCAAAATTCTTTTGCATATTGGTGAGGCGGATAATTCTGCGGTCTATATCGGCCTTCAGAGCCGTCAGCTGCTTCTCCTTAACTTTCAAGGCCGCCTCTCTAACCCGCACCGCGGCTTCCCGCTTCAGCAAGGCCTGTGTTCTCTCTAAATCCACCGCCCCGGCCTTACGCAGAGGCTGATCAACGGCATGGGCCGCAAAAGGCAGAAAGAGGACGACAAGACAGATCATGATCGTTAAAGCCAATGTCCGTCTAATCAAATTTTCGGGTAATTTTTTCCAACTGCTCAAAGCACAAGCCTCATTTTTTTTTGCCGTCCCGGTCGTCTCTACCTGAAACGTAAAACGGCCTGTTCATCGCTTTCTTTTTGTTCCTTACGTAACTCCTCCTGGCGGTAAAGCTGAAAATCTTTTTCCTTTAGCCGCTCAACAATCTGCCGCTCCTTCATCCGGGCCACCAACTCGGCCCTTACCCCGGCAATGGCCTGCTCCTGAGCAGCAATGGCCTGATATTGAAAGATAATCTCCCGATCCTTACGCTCCAGGTTCTCCACATAAAAGGAGTACATAGCCGCCGCCATGGTTCCCTTTTTATAACGGCTGAGGATCTCCAGCGCCTCTCCCCTTTTCTCCTGCAGCTCAATTAGATAGGCCTTATGATTCTCCAGAACATAGAGCTCATGGGCTAATTTTAACTGCGCCTGTTCTTCGATATTACGGCGAACATTGAGCAGGGTTTCTAATTTGTAGTGATAGGCCATTATCAGCCCTAATTTACCAGGGCTGCGAGGGCATCAGCACTGTCTGTGAGCGAGGCGTCTTCATCTACATGCTGACAGAGATAGCCGTTTAAGTCATCAATCATATTTATGGCCTCATCAATTTTGGGATTACTCCCCT
>CAZSOB010000085.1:0-6024 GCA_964608155.1 uncultured Desulfobulbia bacterium | reverse complement strand
CTGCTCCGGCATACCCTTCCAGGTCTTCACCATTAGAGTCGGAGCGGATGATGAGGCCGCCACCCTTCAGGGCAATGCTTTTGCCGGGATAAGAGATAGTGTTCGGTTTGAGAGTTGTTTTACTTTTACGGCAGGTAAAGCTCAGGGCGCGGCCGGGGTAATTGCCGCTGCAGAGCGTCTCACCCAGGCCCCAGACTACCTCAGCATAGAGCTCATTTTTGTCCTTTGTGAAAGGATTGGCGGTATGAATCACAAAGGCGTACTGGGCATCGACTACTTCCTGGATAAGAACGGCCATGGTGAGTTTATCATGGCTCAAATGCCATTTTTTGCGGCTCCAGTAGGCCCGCTCATTCCATTTTGAGGCCCAGACCTGCTTAATTCGTGACCAGAGGAGCGGCCAGTCATCCGGCCAGGGTATTCCCTCTTCCGCCATTGCCTCCTTGAGCGATTTATGAAGATCAGGCGGTGAGGCAAGCTCGTTGACGCCTTGACGAAGTTTAAGGAGATTCCGGGGCGGATTCTGATCCAGCACCTCAATAAGCTGGTTAAACTTTTTAAGGATGCTCTTGTTCTCTTTCATGGCCAGCACCCTCTCGCAGGCGCAAAAAGGGATGGCCGCGGATCGTGGTATATGAATCCAGGCCGGCATTTTATCTTTGAGTTGTAGTAGTTTGAGGGACTTGCCGCCCACAAGCTTAGTGCTGAAATCTTTACTTGCCACGGCGTAGCGGCTGAAGGAAACCCGGCGGGCGGCGGCTGTCGGCAGCTTGGTTTTTTTCTGGGTTTTCCTTTGAGTCAGCCTGCCCTTCTGCAGGTTATACTCCACCTCCCCAGAGGAATTTATCGTCAGTTTTATGACTTGGCCCTGGTATGATTTCAGCTTCGCAAATATTTCAGGCTCATAACAGGTCGCGAAGAGGATTTTGGCGTTTCTGGAGCGAACCGCGACATGGGAGAGGATATCCACCCCGGCAGGGGTGATAACCGCGGCAACGCCTTCGGGAATCTCTTCCTCACCTTTAACAGTCGCACTCAGAATTACGGTGGGTTTTTTAAATACCTTGTCCTGAACATCCGACAGGTCGGCAACTTCAACCTGACCTGCTGTCGTGTTATGGCTGATTATCTGCCAGCTGCCAAGATCGGCGGCAGCCCTTAATATCGGCTCAATGCGACGGAGCAGAAGGGATAATACATAGGCTGAACTGCCGCGGACCACCTCCTGCGTAAAGAGCTCGATTGTCCATTCTTCAGCCTGAAAGGCATTGCCGAGGTGTTCCGCTTTGGCTTGCAGAAGCGTGTGGTAATAGTCGATAAAGCCGCCGAGAGCTTTAGTGATCCGATCGAGTACTGAACGGGCATGGAGAATCCAGTCCCGGTTTATCCTGGTTGATTTCCGCAGTCGCTGCCAGTGTTGGAAACAGGCGGCCAAGGATTCATCTTCATGGGTGATTATGAGATTCTCAAGTATCAGGCCGATGAGTTCAATCAGCTGTTCCTTACTGGATTCATGCTGGATACGGTGCTCAATTATGAGACGGAGAAACTCCTCCAGGGCCAGATCCAGATAGAGCAGGTTCCGAAGGCATTTAGTGTCAGTGGCATTATGCAGGCGGTCAATTAAGCCGTGGCGCAGGCCGGTAATGGAACTGACCTGATTTCTGAGCTCAATATTCGTATCATCACGGTGGTTATAGAGGTTCCACAGCGAGTTCCGCAGGTGGTCGTTTAGACAGGGGCCGGCGGCTTCGGCCGCGCTGAAGAGGTCAGTGGCGGAATATATGGATTTTAACAGCTGCAGGTAGTTCTCAAAATCAGTGATTAAGCCGTCCTTGATATGAGGAGCAAAATCCGGGGCGGTCACTATTGGCCGTTCGAAATTTTCCAGCCGTTTCCTGGTTACTCCGCCCTTGTTAAGGGTATTGTAAAATGCATTTAAGTCACCGTTACTGCGTAAAAAGGCCAGATACGCCTCGCATATGACAATGTCGTCCGGGGTGGCGTTGTTGTGGAGCTTCTGGTGCCATTCCTCCATGAAATGACCGGTAACCTCTTTGATTTTATGGCGATGCATAATCTGGAGAATATCATCACGGATACGCTGCCCCTTGCCGCCTTCCCCGCCCCGGCCAACGGTGGATAAGATAAGGCGGATTATCTCGCGGACGTCCGGGGAGCCATGGCGGTAGCAGTCTGTTAGTTTCAAGGTGAGCCGTTGCTGGGCGTGGCTCAGTTCACGGGGCTGGGTATTATACCTGCGCTGCCAGTCAAGCTGCCGAATCGCGGAAAAGCGCAGCCAGACAAAGAGCAGGGCCAGGCCCTGCAGGTTACTGCCAAGGCGGTTCAACAGGTCATGGCACAGATTGAATCTATGCATTAATGTCCATGAATTGCCCCCCGTTTCTGCCTTAATGACCTGTCCGGCAGCCTCGGCAAGTTCCGTTGCCGCGAAGGCATTATCCTTAAGCGGCGGAGTTTTTATCGGAATAAAGATGTTCTGCCCGGATTTAAACCACTGGCCGCTGTCAAGCTGGTGCAGGACGAAAGACAAGCCCAGCACCGCCTCGTCTGCCGGCCATTCAAGTTGCAGCTGATTAATACCATTTACCCGGACAAATTCACTCTGTACCGCCTTGTCATCTACGACGATTGTATTTTGCGGGCGGAGATGCTCCGGCGGCAGGAGCCACTCGTATTGTGATTTTTTGTTTATTCCCCAGTGTAAAGCCAGGCGGTCGGGGATATCGCTATAGAGTTTAATCAGATAATGTCCCTTGTCCAGAATCACGGCAGCCGCCAGCTCGGTGCCGGAAAGGTGATAATTCTGGTTGAAAACAACCTGCTTTTTTTTGAGTTCCCGGCTCAATAACTGCTGGGGAGAAAATAACGATTCGTCTGCCTGGGGCAGTTTTATGAAGTAATTTTTACCGTTATTATTGTCCCAGTAATGTTCCTCCGGAAAGAAGAGGACAAAAGAGAGGGCGGAAAAATCATGGCCGGCCTGGAACTTAAGCTGGATCAGGCTGTCAGTCTTCCTGGAGACAAAGGCGGTCTGCACAGCATCATGGCTCACGGCACTGGTCTGGGGCGGCCGGACTGCCGCAGGCGGAAGCTGCCACGCGCTATTCCGGCCGCTGGACATGCCCCAATGCAGCAGGCATTTTTTCTTGCTGTTTATCGTCAGTGTCACCACCAGACTCCTGGTGGTTTTACGCTTTTTTATTTGTAGATTAAGACCTTTTGATAATTTAACCCTGTCTGTTGTTTCCATATAAGTTTTCTTTAATATTGCTAATTATGTTAGCGGGTTAACCTTGCTGCAAGGCAACTTCTCCAGCCCATCGTCTGCCTAAGCCACAAGAACAATTAAACTTCTCGGCCCGATTAAGTATCCAGGGTGATAATTCCCCACCGCGGGCGCCTGTGCCTCTACCTCAAAAATATCGTCAGGAGATTCCTGAGAGGTGTCAATCACCCGTCGCCATGGCCGGTCGACAACCGGTATTTCAAAATGGCGGCCATATCCCGAGGCGTTCATCATCACCACGATATCATTATCAGGCTCTTCCGCCGCCTTGTGACCTTCCAGCATGAAGGCCAGCCAGGCGGCATTATCAGACCAGTCTGGTTGTGCATCTTTTTCGCTTAACCAGCGGATACCGCTGCCTCCTGTAAAAAAATGCTCCCGCCGCAGACTGTGGTGCCGTCTGCGAAAGGTAGTGAGGAGCCGCGTAAAACGCAGCATATCGTGGTGCCGGTCAGCAAATTCCCAGTTAATCCAGCTAATCTCATTATCCTGACAATAGGGATTGTTGTTGCCTTGCTGGGTGCGGCGGAATTCGTCCCCAGCCAGAATCATCGGCACTCCCTGACTCAGGAGCAGGGTAGCGAGGTAATTCTTCATATGCTGAAAGCGCTTACGATTGATCTGCGGGTCGTCGCTTGGGCCTTCGTGGCCAAAATTCAGCGAATTATTGTTATTTTCTCCGTCGCGGTTGTCCTCGCCGTTGTCCTCATTATGCTTCTTGGTATAGGACACCAGATCATTCAAGGTAAAGCCGTCATGGGAGGTGATAAAGTTGATACTGTGATAGGGACGGCGGCCGGATTCCCGGTAGAGATCTTCAGAACCGCAGAGGCGGCTGGCGAGATTACTCACAAAGCCTCTGGCGCCTTTCCAGAAGAGCCGGACGTGATCACGATAATATCCGTTCCACTCGGCCCAGCGTCCCCAGGCCGGAAAAGTGCCGACCTGATACAGGCCGGCCGCGTCCCAGGCCTCGGCGATAATCTTGGTATCGGCCAGCACTGGGTTCAGGGCAATCTGCTCAAGGAGAGGCGGATTCTCCAGGACTTCTCCATTGACCCCCCGGCCCAGTACGGAGGCCAGGTCAAAACGGAAACCATCGACATGCATCTCAGAGACCCAGTACTGCAGGCAGCTGATTATCATGTCACGAACCTGGGGATGGTTACAGTTCAGGGTGTTGCCGCAGCCGCTGTAGTTACGGTAAGCCCCCTTCTCGTCAAGCATGTAATAGATACTGTTATCAATGCCACGGAACGAAACAGTCGGGCCTTGCTCGTCACCTTCACCCGTGTGGTTAAAAACCACGTCGAGATAGACCTCAATACCGGCCCGGTGGAATTCCTTGACCATTTGCCGGAATTCGTTAATCTGGCTGCCATCGCCTTCATTACAGGCAAAACTGGCCTTGGGCGCCCAAAAGGCAATGGGCGAATATCCCCAAAAATTATACAGCCTCTCTCCTGTACGCGGATGATGCCGCAGATGTTCGTTCTCATCGAACTCGAATATTGGTAAAAGTTCCACAGCCGTCACCCCCAGATTTTTCAGATAGGGGATCTTCTCCGTCAACCCGAGGTAGGTGCCGGGATGCTTGACCCCTGAAGAAGGATGAATCGTATAGCCGCGCAAATGCAGCTCATAAATGATCGTCTCTCCCAGCGGTGTCAGGGGCGGAACATCACCCTCCCAGTCATAATCCTCTGCGGGCAGGCAGCCAAGCCGATGGTGAACCACCTTTTCCCCTTCCGGAGTGACAGTATGATAGATATCTGATTCACCCCAGACGGAACCGCCGCTTAAGGCCCGGGCGTATGGATCGAGCATGATAATATCTGGATCAAAACGCTGACCTTTTTGCGGCTCATAAGTGCCGTCCAACCGCCAGCCGTATTGAACGTCTGGGGCAAGATCATGAACCAGCAGGTGCCAGATATGGCCGGTACGATTAAGGTGAGGGTCAAGTGGTATTTCGATCCGTGTACCATGGTTTGCCGGTTGGAACAGAACCAGGATGACAGAGGCGGCATTGCGGGAGCAAATTGAAAAATTAATTCCGGCCTTAAGTACAGTTGCGCCAAATGGCAGAGATTTGCCGCGGGTGACTATATAGCCGTCAACGATCCTGGTATCCTTAAGTGCGGCCATGAATTTCCTCCGTCGTTGAAACCGTAAAGTTTATCTTGTTCAGTAACAGCCATATCCGATCACCCGGGTACAACGAAACATGAAAGCCGCGGCAGGGCCAGTACCATTGACAGGTGACTTCCATATAAACCTACCCTGTAACTATTCAGCAGCACCCCATCTCTGAGTCTACGCTCTTATATACTCATATATCTTTGTGTAATCACTGCCAGGGCGGTTCCATGAATAGTCGTACCGCATATCGTTTTCCATTAATTCCCGAAAATGCTGCGGATAAATATACCACATACCCACAGCCCGCTGCATGGCGGACTCCAGCCCCGCGTTATTTAAGTCGTTAAACACATAGCCGTTCCGCTGGTGATATGGAAGGTGGGCGTAGTCCGCGTCAAAAACCGTGCAGGCCAGGCCGCCGGTGTTGCGCACTATGGGAACAGTACCGTATTGCATGGCAATCAACTGGGTCAGACCGCAGGGTTCAAAGGCGCTGGGAATAAGCAGCATGTCGGAGCCGGCATAAATGAGGTGGGCTAATTCTTCATTGTAGGAGATTTCAAGGTGGCAGT
>CAZSOB010000084.1:0-6068 GCA_964608155.1 uncultured Desulfobulbia bacterium | reverse complement strand
TGGTTGACCTTGTCGGCGGCATACCGGACTTTAGCAGTACCAGGGTGAAAATAATGAAAGTTGTTTCGTAAAGTATCCCTTAAAGAAGAGACAGTCAAGTGCGATGAAACCACTTTTTTATATCCCTGGAACTAAATATCTTGACTACCGGCCGACCATGAGGGCAATGGGAAAAGACACCAGCCGTCATCATCCGAATCAGAAGATGCTTGGCCTCCAGGCGGCTTAATTTCTGCCCCGCTTTGACGGCCGCCTTGCAGGCCATACCGGCCAGCACCGCCTCCATGCCGCCACGGGGGCCTTGGGCGTTACCGGTGTCCTCGAAACGGGCCAGGACATCCTGGAGAATGTCCATGGGCGAAAGATGCGCCAAGAGAGCCGGTACTGCCTTAATCACAAAGCTGTTGCCGCCAAAATGGCTGATCTCCAGCCCCAGACGGCTGATTTCGGTACTATACTGCTCCAGGGTCTGCATATCGGAGGTGTTAACCTCCACCATCTCCGGAAACATCAGGCACTGACTAACCAGAGCCTGGCGCTGGTATGAGTGCTTCAAGTCCTCAAAGAGAAGGCGCTCCTGGGCGGCATGCTGGTCTATCACCAATAGACCTTTGCTGAACTCAAAGAGCAGATAGGTCTCCATAAACTGTCCCGCATAGCAGATGCCAGGCGGCAGCCTGTCTGATCCCGCCGGCATTTCAAAGAGCAGGTCTTCAGTATGCCCGGTCCCGCTTATCTCAAATTCTGGCGCGGACATGAGAGTGCCGTCAGTTTGATATTCTTCGGCCTCCTCTTCAGCCCTAATCTGAAAGGTCGTGGCCGGAGAGGGCTCCTCCGTTGTCAGGGCTGGCACTTCCATCTTGACAACGGATCTGTCCCCCTGTCTTACTGGTAATTCTGGGCATTTCACAACCCGTTGCTCAGACGGCATCTTTGTTTCCACAACAGTGCTACCCGTCGGCATAAAAATTTGCTCTCTTAATTCATTTTGGCGCCTTTCTAAGGCCAGATGAACCGCGGCCACCACTGCTCCATGCACCTTGTTGGAGCGCTGAAAGCGAATTTCCTGCTTGGCGGGATGAACATTTACATCCACCCCGGCTGGCGGTAGATCAACAAACAGCACCCCGGCCGGCCGGCGGCCCTTCATCAGAAAATCCCGCATCCCCTCGGCCGCGGCATGGGCAAGCATTCTATCCTTCACTACCCGGCCGTTAACAAAGAGCCAAAGCCTGGCCGAGCGGGCTGTTTCTTCCTCGGGCAGCAGGAGATACCCCCCGATCCTGATCTCCGCCTCCTGCCGCTGATCTGACAGAATCAACAATTCAACATCACGCAGGCCAAGGGCGCGGCGCACCCGTTCCTCCCCGCTCCCGGGAGCAAGGTCAAAAATCAGCCGCCCCTTAACCTGAAGAGAGAAACCAATTTCATTATGAATCAAGGCGTAGGAGCGCACCGCCTCGTCAATATGGGCAATCTCGGTGGCAGTGGATTTAAGGAATTTCCGGCGGACGGGTACATTGGCGAAGAGGTTTCGAATCTCTACTGTGGTGCCGGGGGCGGCCCCCATCTCATGCACCTTAATCAGCTTGCCGAAACGGCTCTCCAGACGACTGCCCAAGGGTGCAGAGGCCAATCGGGAGGTAATGATAAGCTTGGATACCGAGGCAATACTGGGAATGGCCTCACCCCGAAAGCCCAGGGTATTAATGGCCATAAGCTCTGCGGCGTCACGCAGTTTACTGGTGGCATGACGTTCCAGTGAGAGAAGCATATCATCCTCAGCCATCCCCATACCATCATCAATAACCCGAATCAGCCCGGTGCCCGCCCCCTCAATCTCCACGGCAATACTTTTTGCCCCGGCATCAATGGCGTTCTCCACCAATTCTTTAACCACCGAGGCCGGCCGCTCAACCACCTCGCCTGCGGCTATTTTATTGGCCAGATCTTCCGGTAGAATTCGGATAAGAGACATTTTTTAATTGGTGGATTTCAGCGCAGATACTGCTCAATATTCAGCCGCACCCAGTTTTTGTCCCACAACTCGAGGGGATTGACAAAGACCCCGTCCACCAGAATGGCGAAATGGAGGTGATCGCCGCCCGCCATCCCGGTATGGCCGCTCCGGCCCAGCAGCCCGCCTTTTTTAACCATGTCTCCCACCACCACCTTAATCTGGCTTAAATGGGCGTAAAGGCTGAAAAGGCCCTGACCGTGATCAAGGATAACCACATTGCCGTAAATGCCAAGATAATCGGCATAGACCACTTTACCGGTATTGGCCGCCTGTATTCGGGCGTGACGTATTGAGGCCAGGTCAAGACCCTTATGCACCTGATGATCAATAACCTTACCCTTATAATAATAGGTGCGATAATCAGCAAAGCCGGCCCGCCGTGAACTGCGCCGCATACGGTCAAAATGCCCCTTCCAAAAGCGCTGCGGACTGGTATGTTGACATATCTCTCTGATTTTAGCGGCATTCCGATGCCGAATCTCGTTATTCACATAAAGGAACTGTTCCAGAAGACTGCCCTTCATCTCTGGATAATTCTGAGCGAATTCCGGCATTTTACGTTTAAGGAAGGATTCACTGATATTTATCCTGTCCCGGTGCTTTATGGTCTTGCGCACCTCTAAGCCAATATCTAATTTGCCCTCATTGCCGGCCCGGTCGATAGCGGAGATAAAGGCCGTTTTGATTATCTCGGTGTTATAGGGCAGGCCGATCAAGGCTTCATAGGTATCCCGGCCCCTGGCCTTTATGGGAAAACCAGGGAAATAACGGCCATTAATCTTCAGCCCGCTCTTGCTTAGCTCCTCATTAGCCCGATAGATGACAATACCAGCACTACCCGGTTTCATTAGATGCGGGCTGTCCAGGAGCCGCAATTTGGGGGCCTTGGTATCAAATATCAGGGGATAGGAAGCAACTGCCTCATTTCCCTGCCCCCAATGCCAATAGGAAAAGTCATGGGCTTTCACCAACAGATCCGCCCGGCCGTCGGTAAGTCCCAGAGCGGCCGCATCAATCTTCACCGTCTCCGTCACCGTCAAGGGGCCACCGGTAAGACCGCCCCCTCTAACAAATTGCCGATGCATGAGAACTATATCGTGCTTGTTCTGTCGCAGCAAAACCACAAAATCCCGCACCCCACTCTTTTTATCAGTAATCCGCAGAGGTAAATTACTCTGGCGGCCCAGGAGACGACTCTGTATGGACAGATTAATGACCGGGGGCTCCATCTCCAAAAACTTGACAGCGAGAAAGATGGCTGCCCCGGCCAGGGCCAGGGCAAACAAGATCACAAAACGCCGTAATCTGCGCTTTGGCCTATCCATTCGTTTTAATGATACAGCCATGTCATCTCCTTTCCTAATTCATACCGGATAAACGTAATAGTTCACCAAGGGCACCAAAGTTGATGCCGCCCGATAGTGTAAGAGTTCATTAGTGCCTTAGATCCGTTTGTTTCTGCCCTCGAGTCTGTACTTCCTGTACGTGAGAGGGCTGAAACGGACGGAGATGAGGTGCTGATGAACTCTTACGGATAAACTGCCCTAAGCTGTGATCTGTAACTGCTCAGGAAAGCGCAGCCTCCGGATTGGTGCAGCTGAAGTTACACTTTTTGTTTACAGAACATAGTGGACAATGTTATTGAATCCTTCAAACCTCGCACCTATATAATACATACTGTTCCCTTTTGCAAAGAAGATGGATTACTTTCACACCATCATTATCGGTGGCGGGCCGGCTGGCCTGAGCTGCGCCGCCGCCCTGGCGAGACATGGGCACCGGGTCATTGTCCTGGAACGGCGTAAGCGGCCCGGCCCCAAGGTCTGTGCCGGTGGTATCCCCTGGCACGCCAGGGAAGAGTTACAGCTGCCAAAGGGGTTGATAGAGGCCTCCTTCCCGGCCCAGCATGTTTATACTCCGCGTCAGCGGGCGGTGATTCGCTCCCCAAACCCCATTATATCCACCGTCAACCGTGAACGTCTGGGCCAGTGGCTGACGCGAAAGGCCAGGGAGGCCGGAGCGGTTATTGCCAGCGGCTGTCCGGCTTTAAGTATTAACGCCAGCCATGTCACCACTCCAGAACGGCGGCTATCTTATAAAAATCTGGTGGGAGCGGACGGCAGCGCCTCCATTGTCCGGCGTTATCTGCAGCTGCCGACTGTTAAGATGGGGGTAGGAATAAATTTTCAGATACCGGTTAAACTTCCCCATATGGAGTGGCATCTTAACGCTGCCCGTTTTAACAGCGGTTACGCCTGGATATTTCCACACCGCGAGAGCAGTTCCATCGGTATATACGCTGATCGTCATGACCTGCCGCCGCCCCTCATGGAAAAGCGCCTGCGCGCCTGGGCCGCGGGCCGGAATATAAATCTTAATGGCTGCCGGGCCCGGGCCGCCTTAATAAATTTTGATTATCGGGGCTGGAATTTCGGCAATGTTTTTCTAACTGGAGATGCGGCAGGCCTGGCCTCCGGCTTTACCGGCGAGGGGATATATCCGGCGATTATCTCCGGCCGGGCCATTGCCGGGGCCATTATTGATCCTGGTTACAGACCTCGCCGCCTGGAACGATTAATTCACCGGCAGCGGCGTCATCAACAAATGCAAAAATTCTTTACTGGTAACAAAGTTATTTGCCAAACAGCCCTGGAGATGATAGTCTTGGCCATGCGAGTCGGCCTGTTAGACTTTCGCCTGCTGGAAATGTATTAAGGGCCGTCCCTGCAGAACAAAAAAGGAGACAATAATGCGCTACAACAAAAAAAAGACCATTTTTTATAATATTTTATTCGTGGTTTTCTGTGCTGCTCTCTTCCTCTTTCTGTGGAATGCTCCCCCTGAAACCACCAAGAAACTGCCGCAGGATAAAATTCATCAACGCTTCCAGAATATGGGCAAGAAGGCGGCGGAACAATTCTGTGAAAAATGCCATAATCCCAAGGGCGAGGTGCCGCTACCCAAAAAACACCCGCCCAAATATCGCTGCCTGCTCTGCCATAAACAGACCATAAAGTAGTTCAAGGGCTTGTAACTATTTAGCTAAGGCGGATAACCTGCCCTAAACTATGAGCTGTAACTGTTTAGATGTGCCCGAGATGTGGTTGATAATGCCGTCCAGCTATACATACGTATGCTGGACGGCATTATCAGCCGCAGATTGGGTGCAGCTGAATAGTTACAAGGGCTTTTGGAAACCAAACCGGTCCACACCCATGAGTAATATTATCCTCGCCAATCTAAAAGATACCAAAACTCTGGGGCGGCGGCTGGGCGCCGAGGCCCAGCCCGGCGACATCATCACCCTGGGTGGCGATCTTGGGGCGGGCAAAACTACCCTCACCCGTTTCATTGCGCAAGGCCTGGGGGTGAAAGATCATTATATAACCAGCCCCACCTTCAGTATTATCCATGAATATCAAGGCCGTCTGCCCCTCTATCACATGGATCTCTATCGTTTGCAGGAACTGAGCATGGATGATGAACTGGGTTTAGAGGATTATCTATATGGCGATGGATTATGTGTCATTGAATGGCCGAATCGCCTCGGAGATATATTGCCTTGCCGCCGTCTGCATATTGAGCTCACGATAACTTCAGAGAATTCACGGCAGGCCGTGATAAGGGAATTGGAAACCGGGAAGCAAGGACACTAAGGTGCTGGTGAGCTCTTACGTGAAATTTTGTAACTATTCAGCGTGATGTTCTAAAAGTAACAATAACCACCGGAGTGTAACTGTTCAGCAGTGCTCCAGCTCGGAGTCTACGCTTACCTCGTTCATTCGGGACCTCGAAGCATACTTTTGTATTCGAGAAGTCCCGAATGAACGAAGATGGGGTGCTGCTGAATAGTTACGAAATTTTTATAAAAAAACGGCCTCATATCACACACTAAGGTAACTTCTCCAAAACTAATGGTATCCGGTTAGAGTTTTGCATTAAGGATGGTTGGTAGTTCTATGTTGGGAGACAGATTAAATTTTTCCCCTGCGTCAAGGGGACTGAATTTTTTTCGCGGAAAGTTTGCGAAAATTATTCTGTCCCCGAA
>CAZSOB010000083.1:0-6158 GCA_964608155.1 uncultured Desulfobulbia bacterium | reverse complement strand
CTTGCGATTCGGGGACAGAATGATTTTCGCCAACAACGCGAAAAAAATTCAGTCCCCTGAGTGGGGAGGGGAAATTCAATCTGTCTCCCGACCTAAAACCACCAACCAGGATTAACGCGAAAACCTAACCGGACATCATTTTGCCTGTAAACATGCTAAAACTGCCGGAACAGCAAATTAACAACCTACAATCCAATCTTCTTTTCAACAAGTTCATTTATAAACTTCTCCGGGTCTTGCAGCGCGGCACTGGAAATGACAATTTCATGTTCCGCCCCCTCACGCTCCAGCAGACTCAGACCGTATTCCATGGCCTTGAGTAATTTACCGCAGATAACATCTAAACCTTCAGGGCTTTTAGGTTCCTGATCTAAACAGTAATCAACCGCCTCAGTAGTAAACTTTACCCGGCTGCCGCATTGTTTAAATATCTTTTCCTGCCATTTGGCAAGATGCCCAACCAGGGCGGCAAATTCCTCACAGGCCGCGTTGGGGCAGATGTTCTCGGCAAAGGCGTAAGAGGCGAGCAGCAAAATTCGAGCCTTAGTTGGCCGCACCCCCTTATCCCGCAGCCAGACGCTCTTCTTGGTACGAAAAAACTTAGCCAACCGGGCGGTCTGCTTCTTTCTGGCCTGTTCAAAATGACGGCGGTGGAATTCACGCCGCTTGCCGCTTTTCAGCAGATGCTGAAGTTCCTTCTCCGGATCAGCAACCATGCGGGCGGTCACCGTGAGAAATTTAATATTGGTAGAGGGCAGCTTCTTCTCGAAGGGCAGCAGGGTATTTTCAACTACACTGACTAAGGCACGGGCTCCGGTCTTCTGGCGGGCCGCCAAACTGGCCAGAGCGGCCAGCGCCTCATCCTCAAAGGCCAGCTTAATACCATAGACCATGAAGTCCTGCCGCTTGGCAAGCAGCAGCGAACTATTAACATTTTTCAAGATCGCACTGAGGTCTGCCACACTCAGGGATTCCAGAACCGCGGTAATGGGCAGACGGCCGATGAACTCATTTTCAAAGCCGAACTCCACCAAATCCTCCGCCCGCACCTGGGCCAGAGATTTACAGTCGGCCTTAACGCTGGTCAACTGCCCGGCAAAACCGATGGTCTTTTTATGCCGCCGCCGATGCACAATCTCCTCCAGACCATCAAAGGCGCCACTCATGATAAAGAGAATATTCTTGGTATTAACCAGCTTTTTCTTACGCTTACCAGTAACCCTGAAGTGTTCCATGGCCTCTAATTGGGAAACCATGTCGTGGGGCACCTTTAAATCAATCTCAGTCTCCTCCATGGGTTTTAGCAAGGCCCGCTGCACCCCGCTGCGGGAGACATCTAAGCCGCCGCGCCCGGGATGATGAGCAATTTTATCAATCTCATCCACATAGATAATCCCGTACTGAGCCCGGCTGATATCATCATCCGCGGCCCGCACCAGATCACGCACTAAATCCTCCACATCACCCCCCACATAACCGGTTTCGCTGAACTTGGTAGCATCACCCTTGACAAAGGGTACCCCGAGGAGATCAGCTATCAACTTGACCATAAAGGTCTTCCCGGCCCCGGTGGGGCCGATGAGAAGGATATTATTCTTTACCCGGCCGCTGCCTTGACTGTGAGAGCGGTTTTTCCCCTCCAAAAACCTGATCCGGTTAAAATGAGTACATATTTTGGTGGCAAGTACGGCCTTGGCCCAGTCCTGTTTAATGACATATTCATCAAGATAGGCCACTAATTCCTCTGGCTTTAAATCAAAATTAAAGCCCGCCGCACCACTTTCCGCCTGCTGCCCTTCAGCCTCTCCATCAATTTTAGGAAACATCCCGGCCGAAACGATCTTAATCCGATCACCATATTTATGGGACAGATAATCGCCAATTTCCTTCTCTAAGGCCTTTTGATCCGGCAAATTAGTTTGATTCTTATCACTCATATTATGTTCTTCCTCCCAGCCGCGGGATTATTAAATTCCACGTCCGACGGCCTGCTTTAATTTTTTATGCAGATTACTACGTTCCATCCCTAACTGCTCGGCAGTTCGGGAGATATTACCATCATTGGCCGCCAGCCGAATCTGCAAAAACTCATCTTCAAAACGTCTTTTGGCCTCTTTAAAACTCAATCCACTATAAGCATCAACATCATGGCCGCAAGCAGCGGCCGTATTTTCTCGCTCGCCCTTGGTGAGCCCGAGGAGCTGAGCCGCGATATCCTCGGTTACTTCCTCCTCTATGGTCATAATCAGTACCCGTTCAACAAAATTACGCAGTTCACGAACATTGCCCGGCCATAAATGACGGGCCATCATGGTCAGAGCCGCCGCGGTAAAACGCTTGGCTCCCACTCCTTTGCCGGAAAACTCCCGCACAAAGGCCGTCACCAGCTCCGGTAAATCCCCGAGGCGCTCACGCAGGGGCGGCACCATTAGAGGTACCACGTTTAAACGCCAATAGAGGTCTTCCCGGAAATTACCGGCCGCGATTTCGGCCGTCAAGTCCTTATTAGTGGCGGCCAAAACCCGAACATCAACGGCAATGGTCTTGGAGCCGCCCACCCGTTCAAATTTCTGTTCCTGTAAAATCCGTAAAATTTTGGCCTGGGTCTTAAGGCTCATATCAGCAATCTCGTCTAAAAAGAGGGTACTGCCGTCAGCGAGATCAAATTTACCGCGCTTACTGCTGTTGGCTCCGGTAAAAGAGCCCTTTTCGTGGCCGAAAAGTTCGCTTTCGATGAGCTCTTCCGGGATAGCGGCACAATTAATCTCTGTCATGGGCCGGCCGCCCCGGGCTGAAAGACGGTGAATTGACTGCGCCACTAACTCCTTGCCCGTGCCATGCTCCCCGGTAATCAACACCCAGGCATCGGTGGGAGCCACCCGGGCGATACTGGCCTTTAATTGTCGGATGGGTTTGGCGCTGCCGGTCAATTCCGATTTTTTGTCCGCCTTCTGTCTTAATATAAGATTGTCCTTTTCCACCTGCGACAGATGCAGGGCGTTCTTCATGGAAAGAACTATCTTGTCATAGCTCGGCGGTTTTTCGATAAAGTCATAGGCCCCGGCCCTGGTAGCCTGAACAGCGGTATCAATATTGCCATGCCCTGAGATCATAATTACCGGCAGGTGGGGATAGCTCTCCTTGACCCTGGCCAGGGTCTCAAGACCGTCAAGGCCCGGCATCCAGACATCCATCAGCACCAGATCGACATGCTCGGTATTGATAATCTCCAGAGCCCGCTCCCCGCAGTCAGCGGCAAGAGGGGTATAGCCCTCATCAAGCATGATGCCGGAGAGTGATTCGACAATACTGGCCTCATCATCAACAATTAAAATTTTCATCTCTGTTATCCATCATTATTTCAGTAATGTCCGGTTAAGAACCTGCATTGATCTTAATAAGCTTACGGGTAACTTCAGCAGCACCCCATCTTCGTCCATTTTTAGGCCTTCTCGAATACCAAAGTATGCTTCAAAGTCCTAAATGAACGAGGTAAGCGTAGACTCCGAGCTGGAGCACTGCCGAACAGTTACAGTCCGGTGATTATTGTTGCTTTTAGGCATCATACTGAATAGTTACGCTTACGGAACTAAGGGGACTGATTTTATTTTTCCGGCTTTCGATTCGGGGACAGAATAATTTTCGCAAACAAACGCGAAAAAAATTCTGTCCCCTTGGTGTAAGGGAAAAATTTAATCTGTCTCCCGGCATAAAACCACCGTTTTCAGTTGTACCCCAAAACTTACTCATCCGCCATTTGTACTCTGCCAACCGCTGCCAACCAGGGGTAATTCAATAATAAAACGCGCCCCATGCGGCTGATTATCCTTAACCCGCAGATAACCGTCATGATCGGCGATAACCGTGCTGGCAATAGCCAGCCCCAGACCGGTACCCGTCTTCTTAGTGGAAAAATAAGGCTCGAATAATTTTAATTTATCGGCATCATTAATAGACTGGCCATTATCACTGACCTCAATAAACACCAGCCGTTCCCCCTCATCCTGGCGGATTACCACGTCGATCCGGCCCCCCTCTACCCCCTCCAGGGCGGCAACGGCGTTATCAAGAAGATTTACCAGTACCCGGCGCATCTGCTCCGGGTCAAAGGCGAAGCGCTTCACTTCACCAGCAATGAGGTTAAAGCTGATCTCAAGATGAGCCACCTCATAGAGCACCAGGACATCACGGGCCATGGCCACCACATCATTCAGGGCCTTTTTTACCGCCGGCATCCGGGCAAAATTGGAGAATTCACTCACTAAGTGTTTCAATTCGTCCACCTGCTTGATAATCGTCCTGGTGCATTGATCAAAGACCTCCGCTTCACCGCCGAGGCGCTCCATATAGCGTTTACGCAGACGCTGGGCCGAGAGCTGAATAGGGGTTAAAGGATTCTTTACCTCGTGAGCGATCCGCCTGGCCACCTCCCGCCAGGCGGCCATGCGTTGAATCTTCTCCAGTTCCGTAAGGTTATCAAAGACAATAACCACGCCGAGGGGCCGGCCCTCGTCGTCCTCAAGGCGGGTAAAGTTAACCAGCAGAGAAAGGGCCTCATTATTGACGGTAATCCTTAAAGGCCGCTGTATAGTGGACTTGCCGGACTGCGACAGCTCCACGAAAAAATTCTCGAGAATGGAAAGATGGCTGAGCCGAAGAATGGTTTTATAATGTTTATTTAAGACATCATGGTGGCTGATTTTCAGCAATTCCTCGGCAAAATGATTAATCATGTTTATCCGGCCGTTAGAATCTAAGGAAATAACCCCGGCAGTGACATTTTGCAGGATTATCTCGGTATAGCGCCGCCGCTGCTCGGTCTCGATATTGACCTCTTTTAAGGCCTTATTGGCTTCCTCCACCTGCCGTTTACTGCTCAAAAGATCCTTAGTCATCCGGTTAAAGGCATCAAAGAGACGGCCCATCTCGTCCTCGGTATCCTTCTCCAGAACAAAATCCAGCTCGCCGCCCGCCACCCGCTGAATAGCGGCCGCCAGTTTATCAATGGGCCGGGTCAGACCGCCAGCCACATAGAAACCAAACCAGATGGCGCTGAAGATGATCAGCAGAGTGACAATGAGCAGCATGAGGAGCAGGCTGCTCTTCAGGGGTTTCTTTAATAAAAGAAGTTGGCGGTAGCCCTCAATACCCTTGGAGATTATCTCCATGCGCTCTAAACGCTGCCTGGGGATAAGCAGAGTAGCCGCGATGGTATATGAACGGCCGGCGGCAGTCTTGAAAGATACCAGGCCGTTCACCAATTCCCCGGCCGCCGCCGTTTGGGTAACTGTAACCGCACCGCCCTTCAGGCTGCGGTGCAGAGACTCATCGGAAATAATCGGGGGGCGACCTATTTTTTTATCCCAAACCTGCCATTTTGGTTTACCATTCAACGTCAACAGGGTCAGAGCACTTAAACCATACTGCCCCATCCGCCGTTTGAGAAGCTGCCGGGAACGCGGAGTTTCAACACCTAAGGCGGCCAGCTCCGCCGCCGTCTCCGCCGCCCGCCGCTTCACCTGCTGAGCCGTGTCCTGATAAACCTCCTGAGCCAGACTCAGAGAGGCGGAGAGGGAACGATCCACATTTATATTAAACCAATAATCCATGCTGGTGGAGACAAATTGCAGGGCCACAAAAAAGAGGAGGGTGGTAGGCACCAGCGACAGAGAGACGAAAGCAACCACCAGCCTGGTTCGGAGCTTGGTGCCGATAACCCGCCTGCGGCGTTCAAAGACTAACTCCACCAGATTCCTCATGACCAGAAAGGCCATGAGAAGAAGGAGCACCACATTTATATTAATCAGGGCAAAGACCAGGACATTGCCGCTCACCGGGAAGGGTACTTCCCCAAGTTGAAAAACCCGGCTCTCAAGATAGGTGAAGAAAATAAAGAGACACAGACAGACGAGAATCACGTAACGGATCAGGCGTCTCTTTTTCCGGCGCCGAAGGGCCAGGGTATGCGGGTCAATAACGGAATTCAACTGAATACCAGTCCGTTTCCAGGTTCCAGAATGAGAAGGGAATTAAATAACTAAAATTAAAGGGCAGGCTCTTTTTCTCAACCAGCACTCTGGCCTTAAGGATATAATGGCGGTCAGGCTCCAGGGCGCTCAGGGGTACGACCCGAACTCCGTTAAGCTGTGCCATCACCC
>CAZSOB010000082.1:0-6200 GCA_964608155.1 uncultured Desulfobulbia bacterium | reverse complement strand
TATCGTAACGGCAATAGCGCTGGCTCTCCTGGAGATACGAACAGGGGCGATGGCGGACAATTTCATGGGTAACCGCCCGGTTGGTAATAAATTTTACCGCTATAAAACGGTGCCGGGCCATCAAAGCGGCGCTAAAGGCCTCCACCTCGGCCAGAGGAACCTTCCTCACCTCTATACCAGACTGGAGCAGCCAGCCGCTCCTGGGGCGCAGATCATCAAAAAAAAGGGGATAGCGAGCGGCCAGAACCGCCGTTATCCCCTTCGTCATCTTCAGGGTCGGATGATCCATAAATAATTCCCGAAACCCCCGCACGCTGCCGGTAATCAGCAGAGTAGATTTATCTAAGCGGTCGATCGCAAGATAACGGGGCATAGATTCATAAAACTGATTAATATAATTCTGCTTATCAGCAGTCACCTTAATGGTCAAAACCGCCATCTCGGCCACAGAGTTATGTCCCCGTTTTAAAATATTTGTGATAAAGGGCCTGGCCGAATCATCATTAATTTTCCCTTCACTCTTATAGCATACACGGCCGCAGAACTCTATCCGGGCGGCCATACTGCCCCGATCAAGCTCCCGCAAAATCTCAAATGATGGTAAAATTACTCTCATACAGTCCTCACAATAGTTACTGGTGACTTTAAATTACGAATTCTTATGGACACCGTTGACAAAAGCCCGCCCCCTTCATCCTTCATCCTTCATCCTTCATCCTTCATCCTTTATCCTTTATCCTTTATCCTTTATCCCGATTCTGCCAAAAGGGTGACATCTCCCGCAAACCGGCAATAATAGCCGGCATTTTCTCTAATACCAGATCAACCTCATCCTCGGTATTAAAAACACTCAGGCTGAAACGAATTGAGCCGTGAGCGGCAGTAAATGGTACTCCCATGGCCCGCATGACATGCGACGGTTCTAAGGAGCCGGAGGTACATGCCGAACCGGAGGAGGCGCAGATATTATATTGATCCATATGGAGAAGAATGGCCTCGCCCTCAATATATTCAAAGCTAATATTGCAGGTATTGGGCAGACGGCTGGTCTTATGACCGTTCAGAATAGAATTGGGGATGCTAATTAGCAGCCCCTCCTCTAATTTATCACGCAGTTTCCGCACCTTGCTATTCTCAAGGGTCATCCAGGCTCCGGCCAGCTCACAGGCCTTGCCCAGACCGATGATGGAGGCGGTATTTTCCGTCCCCCCCCGCCGGCCCCTCTCCTGATGACCACCAATCATAAAGGGCGCGTATGGGGTGCCTTTTTTGACATAAAGCACACCAACCCCCTTGGGGGCATGCAGTTTATGACCGGAGAGGGAGAGAAAATTCACCTCTAATTCCCGCAGATTAATAGGTATTTTACCCACCGCCTGCACGGCATCGGTGTGAAAGAGAATCCCCTGTTCCTTGGCCATGGCCGCCATTTTGGCAATGGGAAAGATAACCCCGGTCTCATTATTGGCCCACATAACGCTGACTATGGCGGTATCATCACTCAAGGCCTTGCGGTATTCATCAAGATCAAGCATCCCTTCGCTGTCCACCCCGAGACTGGTAATCCGGTATTTATGACCGGTGAGATTTCGGAGACTGGCGGCGAGATTCTTCACCGCCGGATGCTCCACCCTGGTGGTAACTATATGATGTTTATCAGGATTTGCTCGTACCGCCGAGAGAATAGCCGTGGAATCACTCTCTGTCCCGCAGCTGGTGAAGATTATCTCCTCAGTATCCGCGCCCAGCAGCTCGGCCACCTGCGCACGGGCCTTGACCAGAGCCCTGCCCACCTTGCCGCCAAAACGGTGCATACTGGAGGGATTACCGTATAATTCACCAAAATAAGGCAGCATGGTTTCAAGAACATCCGGGGCCACCTTTGTCGTCGCGTTATTATCCATATATATTACATCGTTCACCGGTCTTCCTCCACCACCAGGGTATCAAGTACCTGCTCACGCAGGGTCTTCTCAACATATTCCTTCAGGGTTGTCGTTGACCGCGTACAACCGCCGCAGGCCCCTCGCAGGGCGACAATCACCGTATCACCATCCACATCAATCAATTCGATATCGCCGCCGTCGTTGCGGAGAGTCGGCCGAATTTCCCGTTCCAGGACATTTTCAATCTTTTTTATTTTTTGAATGGTAGTCATGCGGGCCGGGCCCTTCATGGGGATTATGCGCGACTTGCCGCCGCCTGCTACCTCATCCAGAATTTCCTGCAGACGATCTAAGCATTTACCACAACCGCCTCCAGCCTTGGTAAAATTGGTAATATCCTCCACACTGCGCAGATGACTCTCCTCAATGGCCCGTTTGATCTCTAAATCGGTAACTCCGAAGCATTCACATACCACTTCACCCTCAGCCACCGGTACGGGTACGCCCCGATAATTGGCGACAGCCGCCTCCAAGGCCTCGCGGCCCATTACTGAACAATGCATCTTTTCCTTGGGCAGACCGCCAAGAAAATCGGCAATTTCTTCATTGGTAATTTTTTCCGCCTCGACCAAGGGCAGTCCTTTGACCATCTCGGTGAGAGCCGATGATGAAGCAATGGCGCTAGCGCAGCCAAAGGTCTGAAATTTGGCATCGACAATTATCTCTTTTGCGTCCACCTTAAGCATTAGTTTAAGGGCGTCGCCGCAAGACAGCGACCCCACCTCGCCCACGGCGTTGGCGTCCTTTATCTCACCAACATTACGCGGGTTCATAAAATGATCTTTGACCTTATCCGTGTATTCCCACATTGTAGCAACAGCCTCCAAAAAATAATTGTATACCAGTCGTGCCATGTCAATTCACGGCACGACTGGTTTTAATTCTTAAACAAGGCCTAAAAACATAATGACTTGCCCCTTAAATTGCAACTTAATATTCAGCGTAAGTACTCACAGGGCACCGGATCTTCGGAGTCTCCGCTTACCTCCACGATTAGCCTGGTTTACTTATGACTAATACACTGCACCAGGCTACTCACGAAAATCTCCAGCACCCTGTAAGCACTTACAACGCCTGTGGCTATTGGTATTATGGCGATCATGGGGGTGAGTAGTTACTATTCAGCTTTAGAAGCAGGTGCCATTTTTCCCGCCTCAGCGTCAATAATCACCACGCCGCTTCGGCCTCTGTCCCTCATAGACAAACAGATTGACAGCCACTTTCCACCTCCTCAAGCTATGGCACGCGATTTGCTTATGTTCAACAAAAGACCTCAGATCTTTTTAAGGAGAGTATAAATGCCCGTCAATAATATTCATGCCAGTATACAAACCGTCTTTATTCAGCCTCAGGAAGCCCGGAACGTACCAGGCCCAGCCGCTGATAATTTCCAGCAAGTTCTTAACGACAATACAGAACCGGCCCGGCAGACTGATAAAAAGGGAGAAAACCAGATTATAAAATTAGGGGTAATAGACAAAAATACTCCGACTATCTCCAATCTTCTTCATCAAAATAAAAGGTTTAAAGACGAGACCTGGAATATCATTTTTTCCGCCGCTAACCGCAGTAAACGTTTCAAGGATATAAGAGCAGGCAGTGAGGTTACCCTCAACCTCTCCAATAATGAAATCAGCTGGCACCGGCCATCCCGCAAACCTGTAATTCCCGCCTCTGCCTGGAAGGAGCAAAGGCTCACTGCCGACGGCCTGGTCATAGTCGGCAAGATCAGCCGGGAAACCCCCACGGTTTCTAATTTGTTGCGGCGCAGCAATATTTATCATGATGAGGCCTGGAATATAATTCTCTCCGGCATCAACAGTAACAAACCATTCAACACCATACGTCCCGGAACAACGATAGCTATTAATCCCCAGACCTTTGAACTGTCTTTCATCCGCCATCCTCTTCACAGTGCCGCCAATAATACAATTAGCTCCGCCGCCCAGGAACATCTGTCAACGGCGGTTAATAACTTTTTTGCCAGCAACAAGAATATTTCCCAGAAGCTGGTGGATGAGATCAGGCCGTATATAGGACGTCCATACAGTGAGATAAACTGTTACGGCCTGGTAGTCAGAGGATTAAAGGGCTTAGGTGTACAATATGGCGGCGCCGGCGGCCTGCGGGAGGCCCTGGAAAAAATGGCCATAGCCCAGGGTAAACCGCTTAACTCCTACCAGAACGGTGAAGGATTGATCAAGGCGGCCGGTAAAACCACCTTCATCAAAACCTTTAATCACATTCAGCATCCGGAAAGGCTGGCCAAGCAAATCTTTAGCGGTCTGGAAAATTCTCTCCGTCAGGGAATGATTTTATCATTTTCCACTCCTTCCCGGGGCCACACAGGCGTAGTGGCAAGAGACAACGGGGAATGGAGTTATCTTAATTCCGGCCTCATTGATCACCAGCTTGACCAAGGCCGAACCTCCATGCGGGTGGGTGAAGAATCCCTGGAAAAAGAAATAGATAACTGGTTCAAGCTGGCAAAAGACAATAACGAGCCGCTGGAAATAAATCTCGGTATGTTAGATAAAAACAAGCTGAACAATTTTCGCCCCCACAATTCCCAGGTCAGCCGCCAGATTTTTTAACTTTTTGCCCCCCCTTACCTAATTAAAGCGGCCGCCTAAACAGACATATCACGCTGGACTTCCGCCCTTCTCCCCCTTGCCCCCTTTAATTTTGCCTGTTATAGTGCCCTCTGCGTTTTACAAGCACAGGAACCAAGGCATATTTCCAGAATCAAGGAGAAACACTAATGGCAACAATAGGATTTATTGGCGGCGGCCAGATGGCCGAGGCCCTGATTAAAGGAATATTAAAGGCGGAATTATTCCCGGCCCAAGACATAACTGCCGCAGACCCAACACCCGGCCGCAGGCAAATATTGACGGGTTACGGGATAAACACCTGCGCCGACGCTAATGAAATGACCGCCGGATGCCAAATCATAATATTGGCCATTAAACCACAGATCATGGGACCGGTCTTGGACAGCGTCCAAGCAACTATTGGAGCTGATCATTTAATAATTTCCATTGCCGCCGGCGTCCCTTTAAGTTTTTTAGAGAACAAGCTGGCTGACGGCGGCTGCCGAGTTATTCGGGTAATGCCCAACACCCCGGCCCTGATCCAGGAAGGAGCTGCCGCCTTAAGCCCTGGGCGCGGGGCCACAGAGGAGGATATGAAACAGGCCAAGGCCATTTTTGAGGCCGTGGGCCAGGCGGTGATCCTGCCGGAATCATACCTTGACGCGGTTACCGGCCTTTCCGGTTCCGGCCCGGCCTATGTCTTTACCTTCATTGAGGCCCTAATTGATGCCGGACTCAAGGTTGGCTTACCGAGAGACGCGGCTCAAACCCTGGTTCTACAGACCATACTTGGCTCAGTAAAACTAAGCATGGAGAGCGGTAAGCATCCCGCCGAACTTAGGGCCATGGTGACCTCTCCCGGCGGTACCACTATTGCCGGTCTGCATGAAATGGTTAGGGCCGGCTTCCAGGGAATCATCATGGATGCCGTAGAGGCGGCAACCAGACGTTCCACGGAACTCGGTAAATCCTGAGTTGCCGGCGCGGACAGACAACACAGCTCCTCTAATTATGCGGAAAATCGGCATAATTAAACGACCCGGCAATACTGAGGAGCCAGAAATTATTGCGGCAGAGCTCAGCGCCTGGTTCGACGAGCGCGGCATCAGGGTCGTAATAAATAAAGTGGAGCCGAACCTTGATCTGCTCATCATCCTTGGCGGAGACGGTACCCTGCTGCATGTCGCCGAGCAGGCCAGCCGCTACGGAATTCCCGTAGTCGGCATCAATCTTGGGGATCTTGGTTTTCTCACCGAGGTAAGCAAGGATGAACGTTATGAGGCCCTGGGGGCCATTCTCAATAATAAATTCGCCATTGAGCACCGCCTGCTCCTGAAAGCGAGACTAATTTCCAGGGGCCAGGCATCAGAGTGGCGGATGGCCTTAAATGATGTGGTCATCAGCAAGGGCAATATTGACCGATTAATTCAGCTTGATTCCTGGGCCAATGACAACTATATAACCACCTACCGGGCCGATGGGCTTATTTTTTCCACTCCCACCGGGGCTACCGCCTACAATTTATCAGCTGGCGGCCCCATCGTTCACCCCGCCCTGCAAGCAATTCTCATAACCCCCATCTGCCCATTCATGTTGGACAGCCGACCGCTCTTAGTGGCTCCTGATACTATCCTCACGGCCAAACTCATGGATGGCCACC
>CAZSOB010000081.1:0-6226 GCA_964608155.1 uncultured Desulfobulbia bacterium | reverse complement strand
TTATAAAGTTTTGCCGGATAAAATTTAGGCAGGCGTCAAGGTCTTTTAAGGACTGCATGCGGGCGGCCAAGCGGTGGCCGAATTTCAGGTTGGTGCTGAAATGCCAGGTGAATTCTTTGATCCGCCCCATGGCCATACGGGGCGGGAAGAACTTTCTGATCTCATCAAACATCTCTTCATATGTATGGAGCAGAAACTCCGGGCTGATTACCTGCTCCCGCCCGCATATTTCAGCGAATATCCAGGGTCTCCTTACCGCCTCCCGGCCAATCATTACCCCGTCACAACCGGTTTGGGCGGTCATTTTCAGGCAGTCTGCGCAGCTGTTGACGTCACCGTTGCCAATAACTGGGATTTTCACCATCTCTTTCAGATGACCGATATATTCCCAGCGGGCCCGGCGTTTCAGCTTTTCAGTCGTCAGGCGGGGGTGGAGGGTGATGGCGTCAACCCCGTTTTCTTCAATGACCGCGGCCAAGTCTCTAAGGAATAACAGATCAGGCTTCTTACCTAAGCGGATTTTGACCGTCATGGCTTGCGGGGCTGCCTGACGCACGGCTTTGATAATAGAATCAGTGAGTTTTAGATCTGAAAGCAGATGGCCTCCGGCCCGCCGACGGGCTATATTGGGGGCCGGGCAGGCCAGGTTTAAGTCGATTATTTCGCCATGGCTTAGTTGAGCCGCCCCTATGGCCGCCTCTTCGGGATTTGGGGTTACAATCTGCCAGGCCATGGGGTGCTCAAGGGCTGAACTCCGGAGCCAGAGGGACTTTTTTTTAACGTCATAGGGCAGGTGACGGGCGCTTAACATCTCGCTGAAGAAGAGGCCGGGGGGCGTAAATCCGGCTACCAGCCTTCGGAACGGCGAGTGACTGATCCCGGCCATGGGGGCCAGAACTAAGGGCGGGTCAATGGTTATTGGACCTATCTTAAAGGGGGGTAGCTGGGGCATGTCTTCAATTTAAGGTTGTGTCGGAGGGCGGAAATCGGGGGCGGAATTTCCTGTAATTAACATCAACATTTAAAATGTTAGATTGACCCCGGCTTGTAATTTGTGTTATTTAACCTGCATTCATTTAAAGGCCAATATTAAAAATGATGGTGTCTTAAAAAAATCGATTTACTGCGTTATGGCGTTTCGTCAGACCTTCGGCATATATCATATATATAGCCAAAATCCTGCCGAACCACCACACCTGGTATATCGATTTTTTACTTAGCCATCTTTTGGAATGTGATGGACTTTTTACGAATCCATCAAAAATAGATAAACCGCAAAAAAATAAAAAATGGAAAATAAGTCTAAATTAATCCCCATTCTTCGGGAGGGGATTGAAATCGTCAAAATAATTGCCTTCCGTGATCTGCGTGAGATATTGAGCCGTCGATTTCCTGAGCGGGAACGGCAGTATCATAATAAATTAACCGGAGCGGTGATAAACTGTTATTTCGGGATTGTTAATTCCGATCCTGAGTTTCAGGAATTTGCCCATGCCGAGTGCCTGGTGATTGATGATACTCTGAACTGCCTGACTGCCGATTTGCCGCAGCTCAGAATTCCTCTCACTGATGCCTTGCGTACCATGGTTTTGTGTGATCATCAAGAGGAGGTGGATAATTCCAAAATTCTCTCACAAGCCCAGGAATATGGAATTTTACTGGTGGAGCGTGATTTGCCAATGCCGCATCGTTTTATTGAGCTGGTGCGCCGGATAGGGGCCTCACTGGGCCTGGTTGTTCCACCGCTGCCTGAAAACGGGATTGCTGAAGAAGGAGAAAAATAAATGTGTTTCTTAGTGCCTAAAGCCATAAACGCTAAAGGCCGTTTCCGGCCCCTGCTGACCATGGGGGTCATTTATCTGCTTATTTCCCTGTTGCTGCGTATTGTCCTCTGGGTAACAATGGGGCGTAATTTTCAGGTTTCAGCAGGTCAGGAATTTATAATTCTCGGGCTGGGGGCGGTGAATGATCTGCTGGTCTTGCCGCCGCTCTTTTTGGTTCTGACTCTGGTTTTGACCCTGCTGCCAAATATGGCGGGCGAGTCTATGTTCCGCCGTCTTGCCGCCCGCTTTTTTTCCATGGCGGCGATCTTTGGCTTTATCTACCTATCCATTGCTGAATTTTTCTTTTTCGCCGAGTTTAACGCCCGTTTTAATTTGGTGGCAGTGGATTATCTCATTTATCCCAATGAGGTCTTTGTAAACATCTGGGAGACCTATCACGTCCTCTGGCTTTTACTCGCTACGGCTCTGCTGACGATCATCATTCAGGCGGTTTTTGACCGCCGTCTCATCCGCCGCCGTCTGCCGGCTATGCCCTTTAAGCGCCGTCTGCTTTTTCTCGGGGGGCATATCCTGCTGACTGTATTCTGTCTTAGTCTTTTTTCCACCGACAGCCTGGCCCTTTTCAAAAACCGGGTGGCCAACGAGATAACCGCCAACGGGATCAGCAGCTTTTTTCGGGCTCTGCATACCAATGAACTGAACTTCAAACGCTATTATCGAACCATTGATGATAAACGGGCCTTTACCATTATGCGGCGCCAATTGTCTACTTCCGATACCCCGGCCGCGAACGGTTTTGATGAAAATCTGACCCGTAAATTTACTGCCCCGCTCAAGGGGCTTGGCAAGATGAATATTGTGGTCGTGGTGGAGGAGTCCTTTGGAGCTCAGTTTGTCGGGGCCTATGGTGATAAACGCGGCCTGACCCCTAATTTTGACCGTCTTGCCAAACAAGGGCTTCTGTTCACCAATGCCTATGCCAGCGGCACCCGGACGGTGCGGGGCTTAGGGGCTATTGTCTGCTCTATGCCGCCCATTCCGAGTGAGGGCATAATGAAGCGGCCCGGATCTGAAAATATTGCCAATTGGGGTGATGTGCTGCGGGCCAAGGGCTATCAGAGAAGTTTTCTCTATGGCGGTCATGGCATATTTGATAATATGAACCACTTTTTTTCGACTAACGGCTTTGCCATCAGCGATATTCGTGATATTAAACATATCACCCAACGCACCATCTGGGGGGTCTGTGATGAGGATATTTTTCGGCACGCGGTAGACTATTATGGCCGGGCCGCGGCGCGTGGTAAGCCTTTTTTGTCGGTAATTATGACCACCTCCAACCATCAGCCCTTTCAGTTCCCGGCCGGTATTGCCAATATCCCGGCCAAAAACGGCGGCCGGCTGGCCGGAGTGCGTTATGCCGATTACGCTATTGGTCGTTTCATAGAGGCGGCTCTAACTACCCCATGGGGTAAAAACACCCTCTTTATTATAGTTGCCGATCATGATGCCAGGGTCTACGGTAGTCAGCAGATTCCCATGCGTCATTACCGAATTCCGCTCCTTATGCTGGCACCAGGGCATCTGCGGCCGGGCCGGGTTACGGTGCCCACCGGTCAGATTGATATTGCCCCCACGGTTATGGGGCTTCTCGGCCTGCCTTTTAGCGCCCCTTTTTATGGCCAGAATGTCCTTGATCCAGTTATCCAGCGGCGGCCGCGGCCAATTTTGGTGAATCACGATCATGACGTTGGGCTGTTTATGGATGGCAAGCTGGTGGTGTTGGGACTCCATAAAACTGTGCATGTTTATGATTATAATTCGATAGATTATACTCAGAAATCATCCCCCCCCGCCCCTGCGTTAGTTGATTTGGCCACCGCCTATTTTCAGACGGCCTTTGAACTTTTTGAGGGCCATAAATATAAATTGCCGAGTCAGCGGCGGCATGCGCCTTAAGTTTATTGCCAATCCGGCGGCGGGGACTCATCAGGCCGGTATCATAGAGCGGGCCGCCGAATATATGCGGCGGCAGGGGGGTGAGGTGGAGGTCTTTCTCACCGAATACGCTGGGCATGCCGCGGAACTGGCTGCCAACATGGCGGGCTTTGAGCGTTTGGTGGTGGCGGGTGGTGACGGCACCATCAATGAGGTTATTAATGGTATGATGCCGGAACCCCGGCCCATGGCTGTTATCCCCCTGGGAACGGCCAATGTCCTTGCCCTGGAATGCGCCCTGCCTAAAGACTTGGCCGCCCAATGCGCCTTGGCCGTTGCCGGTGAACCACGATTGGCCACCCTGGGCCGGGCCGATGGCCGTTATTTTCTGCTCATGGCCGGAGCCGGGATGGACGCGGCGGCGGTGGAAGAGGTTAATCTGAGCTTGAAGAGGCTGACGGGGAAGGGGGCTTATTTTTACAGCGCCTTCAAGGTCTGGCTGCGGCAGCCGGTGCGGAATATCTGCTGCCGGATGGGGGACGGCACCATGCTCCGTCATCTCTCGCAGGTGGTGGTTTGTAACAGCAGATTGTATGGCGGCCCCTTTTGTCTTGCCCCTGCCGCCTCCATATTCAGCCCTCAGTTTGAGGTTGTAATCCTGCCATTCATGGGGCGTTTTTCCCTCCTGGCTTGTCTTTTGTCGTTGCTTAAAGGACGAATACGGTTGCCGGGCCGGATATTAACTACTGTTAGTTTAACTGTCAGCGGCCGCGGACGATTGCAGTTAGACGGGGAGGCGGCCGGAGAGGCGGCAGTGAAGATTGAGGCCTGCCCGGCGGTACTGCCTTTGATTATATAAAAAATATGGGTAACTATTCAGCGTGATGCCTAAAATAACAATAACCCCAGAGCGTAACTGTTCAGCAGTGCTCCAGCTCGGAGTCTACGCTTACCTCGTTCATTTAGGCCTTCGAAGCATACTTTGGTATTCGAGAAGGCCTAAATGGGCGAAGATTGGGTGCTGCTGAATAGTTACAACTCATAGTTTAGGGCAGCTTTTCGCTTGTACCTGAATAGTTACAAAAATATGTTTTCTGACTGCCAATAAATAATGAACAATATCCAGATAAATAATAACGGGGCGCATGACCGTCAATGGCGGCGGGCCTTTCTGCTCCTGCTGCTCGCGGTTACCGCCTGGCGGCTGCTTTATCTAATTATTACTCCTCTTGATCTGGTGCCTGATGAGGCCTATTATTGGGACTGGGGCCGTCATCTGGCCTGGGGATATTACAGCAAACCGCCGCTTATTGCCTGGCTGAATGCCTTGTCTTCCTTTGTCTTCGGGATCAGCCCCTTTACAGTCCGGCTGCCGGCCGTAATCTGTGGTTCTATCTCACTCTGGGCGCTTTATGCCCTTGCGGCCCGCATGTTCAATCCGAGAACCGGGTTCTGGGCCGTGCTGCTGGCCGTGGCGGCCCCCGGCAGCGCCGTCTTGAATCTGATTATGACCATTGACGCCCCTTTGGTTGCCTGCTGGTCCCTGGCCCTTTACGGACTTTGGCGTTGTCTCGCAGGTAAAGAGGGCAGGTGGTTCTGGCCCGCTTTTACCATAATTTTCTGTGGTATTGGTCTCCTCGCCAAGCAGATGATGATATTTTTCCCTTTGCTGACGCTGATTTTTCTATGGGCTAGCCGGGAAGATCGTTTTCACCTGCGCCGCTCCTGGCCCTATCTGCTTGTGCTGCTCCCTCTGCTTTTTCTGATTCCTGATCTGCTCTGGAATTATCATCATGGCTGGATTACCCTGAAGCATACGGCTCATCATTTTCAGGGTAATCATAGTTTCTGGCGTTTTGAAACCACCCTACCTGATTTTATCGGTAGTCAGTTGCTGCTCATTTCTCCCCTCACCATAATATTTATGGGGCTTATTACCTTTGGTCTCTTCCGGCAGGGCTCAAAAATAGAGCGCCGTCCCAAATTATTAATTATTTTCAGCGTCCTGCCCCTGCTGGTCTTTGTGCTTCTCTCCCTGCGGCAGCGGGTAAATGCTAACTGGCCGGCGGTCTTCTATCTCTCCGCTTTTATTCTCGTTGCCGCCTGGCTCACTGGTCATGGCAGTCTAAGGCGTAATCTTCCCGCTGCCAGCCGCAGCAAGCACTTGTGGGTAGTATTGAGCGGCCTGTCTCTAACTATACTTATTTATATTTTAAGCTTTTATATAGGTCATACTGCCATCGGGGGAGGGGATAAAGATCCTCTGCACCGCTTGAAGGGGTGGAGCGCCCTGGGACATGAGGTGACGGTTTTAATGAACAGAGAATCCAGTCATGGCAAACCGTTTCTTCTTGCCGTGACCCGGCAGACGGCAAGTGAGCTGGCCTTTTACGTCCAGGGGCGGCCCACTGTTTATGTCTGGAACAACGTGCCGGGAGTGGTATCTTCACAGTATGATATCTGGCCGGGCCCGGTGGGGAAGATTGGTTCCGATGCCCTCATTA
>CAZSOB010000080.1:0-6305 GCA_964608155.1 uncultured Desulfobulbia bacterium | reverse complement strand
ATAGCCACATTCTCCGCTGTGCCAAATAATTCAATGGTTTTATGACGGCAGTCATGGCGAGGGTCATACAAAAACGCGTAAACCACCTTGACATAAAAAAAATCACGTAAAATACCGCAGATACGCCGCTGATACCTTTGGATACAACACTTGCCGGGGTTAATAATCACATGGGCGTACGGGCTGCGCTGGCGGTCTGTCATCTGCCCCAGGGAGTATTTTTCAATCAACTCATTGGCCTTTTGCATAGCCAGCACAGCCTCATTTTCATTGGAGGATCCGGCCAGCGCAAGGAGCTTTTCGACTCGGGCAATGAATTTTCGCCCCTGGGCGGTCATGGTGCCGCCATCATCCGTTGCGCAAAAAGTTTGGCTCATATCACCGATCGCACCCCGCATCCCCACAGGCACCCCGAGCATAACGCAGGCCCTCTGAAAATCTCTGCCATGGGCTTTATCCCGGCTATTAAACAGCTCCGAACAAATCTGGTGCGCCATCTCATGCTTCAGAACACTAAGCGTTAGCTGCCAGGAATGGCCAAGAATAAGCGCTGAACTAATCCGGATCGTCCGAATCTCAGGCAACCAAGCGCCCATAATTTTTTTGGAGTGCGTAATTTCAATGAACGGCAACGGCAATTTTATCTTATAGGCCCAGCAAATCTCCTCAAACTCTTGCAACAATTGCCGGGACCAGATCCGCAAATATTTCTCCGCGTCAAAATCACTATTTTTTTGCATTAATCGGCCCCGATAATTTTTTTTATTTTGCCGCTCTTCTTCAGCAAAAGGCTTACACCTCGGAGGGCGATCACCTCCCACAGTGGTTTATTGATCGTTTATTCAGCAAACAGATTCAGCGGATCTGCAAAACAGTCCATACCAATATCCTTGAGTGATGCGTTAATGAACTCCAAAGGGAAATAATTGTCTCGTCCGCTCATTGTCGAAGTGCCAGGCAGCCTTTCGCAGGGGATTTGTATACAGTTCAGGGGACACCTTATACCACATGAATATCTTTACTTGCCTTCAACATCTAACTCAGATATGAGAATTTGACTGACAAAATGGTTCCCAAGTGTATTTATAGAGACCAGATCTTGAATTCGTTCTTTGGCTTTTTTCTGGCAATCGGCATTTTTAGCTGCTTCCATGGTAAAATTATACGCAGCCAATACGTCCAGACCTGTTATTTCATACCCATAACCTTCAATTAGCCAGCGTAATGCAGTAATCCCCGCCTCAACAGCAAAGTTTGGCTCTTTTCCTTTCATGTCCCGTGCCGCCCTGGTAAGGGTTTTGGGGTCACATGGAGTTCTATTGGCAAGCTCAATGGCCTCGTCGTATAGTCCTACAGATTTGGCAGCAGCAAACCATTTGCCCTCTCGCCCAGGAGAGTCTGCCACCAGGTCAGAAAGAATATCTCTCGCACTTTTGTCCGGGTATTTTTTAGCAATGGCGCGAAACGTTGCCAGGTAGGTTGTCTTTTGATTGGCATCTATAGCGTATCGCCTGTAAGCTTCATCTGTTAAACCACTGCTGAGGAGTATCTCTTCACAAACTTCGGCGATTTCAACTGGGCTTGAATAGTTGTCTCGGGAATCCTCAGCGTAGCGCAGGGCCTCTGACTTTTTACCCAGGGCGGCTAAAGCTTTAACTCCCCATTTTCGATCATACCAGGATTTATATGGGGCAAGGGATAGCAAGCCCATAATTTCCTGATTCCTCCCTGCCGCTAACAAAGAACTGAGGCAGGCAGGTGTTCCTTTAAAATAAGCGCCTCCGGCCCTCCGCTCTTCTGACCAAGTAATCTTGACAGGTGAAATTAGGGTGTCTGCCCAAGTTGATGCAAGTTCTGCATTTTGGCACAATGTTCCCCAATGTTCGATAAGCACCTCAATGTAGGGGATGTCATCTGCCTCAACAGCCTTCCATAGACGTTTGATCCACTTTTTGCGGGTTGGTTCATCAGCGGGTGCGTTGGCAATAATTGGGACTAATACATCAATGGCATTGTTGACTGCTGTGCCGATAGCTCCGGATGAACTGTCAACATGCTCCAAGGCAGGAGACAGCTTGGTGAGAAGCAGCACCGCTCCCTCTGCCCCTAACACTGGATCTTTGCGGGTAACGGATTTAATCTCTGATATAGCTTCCTTAATTCTTTTTATAGGAGTTTGAGAACGCCAGCCATAGGCATGCCACCGGAAGCGGCTGGCAAATGTCCATTTGTGTTTTTTTTGTGTGGTCATGCCAGAGAATCTTTTGGGGGGTTAAGTCTCGTTGGGAATCGTTTTCCTGCTTCTGTTAATTTATATTTCCGTTTGTCTGTTCGAGAGTTCAATTGCACCACCTATTACACCACTCGCAGCAAGTTCGTCTTTCTCAAGTATAATGAGTCTTGATACTGTAGGAGTATAGTCTTAAAAAGAATGTGGTGCAATGACTCCTAACAAAAGCTCTTAAATCATTATCTATCAAGGTTCAGAGGGCACAGTTAAGGCAGTTAAGGGGTAGAGTAGGGCACTGATTCGACAGGTCTCTCCTGACTATTTCATTGACGCCTTGCCGCACGCGGCTACTACGTGTTCCAGGAGTCTTTTTATCCTCAATGCCCCCTCATCAAACCGTGCGTACGGTTCTCCCGTACACGGCTTTCCGATGTTCTTCACCGCAAGGCTTGCGCCTTTCTCCATTTTCGCCCACGTTGGAACTTTGTACAAGTACAGACGGTTATAGGGGAAGTCCGTCGAAAACCGATGGTATCCTTCTGTGCGGGTTCGCACCTTGTGTCGGACACGCAGATGCTTCCGAACCCGTTCCTCCGTGAACCATTTGGCTCGGCTCAATACTTTCGTACTATGCTGATAATGAAAGCAGGGCTCCTTTCCTCGGTCAGGGGTTATGTTGTCCCTTGTCCTCAAACGGTACTATGAGCCCCTCCGACTCCCAATACAGCCCAGTGGACTTTCGGCAATCCTTATATCCACCAGTTGACGATTCTGGGTCGCCGCCATATTGGGTCTCCCGCACTGTGCTGTTCTTCTTCCGATACATGCCATCCCTGCTACCCCGGAAGATCACCTGAAATGCTTCCGTTATCCTGTTTCAGGCACTACGGCCTTCCCTTAGTGTCCAGAAGGTCGGCATCTCCAACTTAGTTGACGAGGCTACACGTAGATTCACTCTCGTTACGGCCTGTATCTTCGCCCATGGGAAACTTACAACCCCTGATTACTCAGACGCTGCTTCCTGGTACTAAGGAGGCGTACGGACAACTCCCCCTGCAGGACTTTAACCTGCTGGGACAACAGCCGATTACGGCATACGAACACCATACTTAATTATTGACTCATGTTGGACAATTAAGTATGGTGTCCCCGGAACTGGGCAGCGAACAGTTACACAATTACAACCTCTGTGGCGGCTTACAGGTTGGATGTGAGAAATAGCGCAGAGTTTCACGCCCTATGACCAGTTAGGTTATCAATCACTATCCCCTGGCGGACTATGACGTTTATTCGGCCTCAGGGCGACGGTTAATGGCCGCGGCCATACAGCCGGCCCCAAAACCGTTATCAATGTTCACCACCGCTATACCCGGAGCGCAGCTGTTCAACATCCCCATAAGGGCAGCCACTCCTCCCAGGCCGGTACCGTAGCCCACGCTGGTGGGAACAGCCAGAACCGGTTTGTCGACCAAGCCCCCGACCACGCTGGGCAGAGCTCCTTCCATACCCGCCGTGACCACAAAAACCGCTGCCGTTGTCAGTAAATCACCCAGAGCCATGAGGCGATGAATACCGGCAACTCCCACATCAAAGGCTCTATCCACCTGGTGCCCTAAGCATTCGGCGGTCAGGGCCGCTTCCTCGGCAATGGGGACATCCGAGGTTCCAGCCGCCAACACCGCTATTACCCCCCGCCCCTGGTCAGACAAGATTTTATCCTGATTACCAACCAGCATCCGGGCCTCCCGGTAATATTTCAAGACCGGAAGCCGTTCCTGTACGGCCTGGGCCTTGGCCAGATCAACCCGGGTTGCCATAACCACACAGGGCTCTTCCAGCATCCGGCAGGCAATATCGGCAATCTGGGCCGCCTCCTTATTCTCAGCGAAGATAACCTCGGGAACGGCGGTTCTCGCCTGACGCTGGTAATCAATATTCACGCTGTTAAAGGCCATAGCTCCATGATCGGTAAGGGCGGCAAGGGCATCAGCAACAGCTAGCCTGCCGTCCCGCACCTGAACCAAAAGTTTTTCCATTGCCCGGTTACGCATACCAGCGGCCTCCCCTTACCATTCAAAACGGCAGGTGCCGTTCAAAGCGTTTACCGCCGTTAGTTTCACCATCACCACGTCACCGAGTTCATGTTTCACCCCCTGGTTCGCCGGCAGTTCAGCCTGAAGGAGAAAGTCTCGAACTACCACCTGTACCTTGCCGTGGGGCCGATCCAGCACAAAGGCGGCCATTCGCTCACCCTTGCGGGACTCAAGATATTTCAAGAGCCAGTATCTTTGACGCTGCTGACTAACCAGATTAAGCCGGGACTGCAGGCCCGCCATAATCCCGGCGTAACCCTGCAAATCTTTTTCGCTGAATACGGCCCCCTTACCGGCCAGAATGGCACTTATCTGCAATTGAATAATCAGATCAAGAAGACGCCTGATGGGTGAGGTGGTGGTAGTATATTGTTCAACGCCAACCCCCTCATGGCGCTTGGGAACTGTACCAAGATTGCCCCTCGACAGAAAACGACGCTGCCGAAATAGTATAAACAGATCATCCCGAGGCGGAAATTTAAAGAAGCGTTTACGGGGCGGCCCCTGGGAACGATAGAGACCCGGTTCCTGGCGGTTGGCCAAAAAACCGGCTGCCAGACTGTTGGTCAGAACCATAAATTCAGCAACCATGAGACGCATGGTACTATCCACATCCTCAAGACGTATCTCTTTTACCTCGTTATCAGCTAATTTAAAAACCAGATCCGGCACCGGGATCAGCATGGCACCCGCCTCCACCCGATTGTCACGCAGACGCCGGCTGAGCATGACCAAATTTTGAATATCAGAATCAACCGCCAATAAGTCCTCGGCCTTCTGATAGGACAATTGCCGCCGTACCCGTACCAGACTGCGGATAATTTTCTTTTTCAACACCTGGCCGCCGGCATCCAGCGTAACCATGAAGCTTAAGGCCGGCCGATCCTCATCCACCAAGAGACTGAAAGCCCCTTCGGATAGAACCGGGGGCAGCATAGGCACCATACCGTCCGGGAAATAGAGGGAGGTAGTTCGTTCACAGGCCGCGGCAAAAAGGGGCGTTCCCGGTTTGATAAAGGCGGCGACATCGGCAATATGAATACCAGCCTCAAAATTGCCGTCCGGCAGCGAGCGGACGTGAAGGGCATCATCAAAATCACGGGTTGAAGGGCCGTCAACGGTTATAAGGGGCAGATCGCGCAAATCAACCCGGCCCTCAACATCCACATCGGCAAGAGGAGACGCGGCAATTTCAGCCGCCTGGGCCATTGCCTCGGGGCTGAACTCCACCGGCAATTGACTACGCATAAGAGGAATATTCTCATCCGCAGCCCAGTAACCGGCCTTAACAAGGAGACCAAACACGGCATGGGGGGCGGTAAGGCCGGCCCGTTTAATTAGTTCGCGAGCCAGGGTAAAATCAGCCGCTTCCTTATCAAAGAGATAATATTCACTTAAAGTCCGCAGACAGTCGGGGGAGACCTCGGCCTCCTCACTAACCATCAGGCGCTCAAGGGCTGCGGCACTGGCGCTTAAAAATTCTTCCCTCTGCCGAGCCCGGGCCTCCTTCTTCCTGAGCTGCTCCACCACCTCAACGTTATGGGCGTAAAGTCGGCCGTCCTTATATTTAAAATATAATTTATCCCGTAATACTGCCCGCAAGAGAGCTGCCGCCTGATCATCATTGACCTCACTGCCAAAACAGAGATCGGCAATAAATTCCAGAGTAAAATCAAGACGCTCTTCTTCTACCACGAGCTGCCATATTTCCTCCAACTCCACCGACAGGATCATTTCGTTACGGCGTTTTGCTGTCTCCCGTAAGAAGCCGAGAGTTTCCTCACGCCCCATGGCCGTCGGCAGTCTGACGGCATTCATATACATAATCCGGGCAGTGGGCAGATTTACCTCACGGCCATTCTGATTAAGCAGGTGCAAACGGCGGCCGTTTTCAGACAGTACGACGGCGCAGATAAATTTGCCCTGTTCAATATATTCGATTATCCTTCCCCGCATTATTATTCCCTGATATGTTATGATAA
>CAZSOB010000079.1:0-6307 GCA_964608155.1 uncultured Desulfobulbia bacterium | reverse complement strand
CGCCGGGTTCAATAAACTGGGGATGGTGACCAAGCCCAGAGAAAGACGCTGATATATCCGGGCCCTCATGACTGATTTTTCTACTTTAGCGGGGAACGGGACTCGCGCCCCGTACTGGAAGATGCCGCTGATATTAACAGCGCTTCTGCATCTTGCCATTTTTCTGTTCTTGATTATGCCGCCTTCATTCTTGAGGCCCAGGCATGATTTTCAGGAAATTCAGACCATTAACCTCTTTACTGCCGCTGAACTTAAAGCAAGGCTCAAGCCGCCCCGCCGTCATACCGCACCCCCCAAGGTAAGCCGCCCCTCCCGGCCCGTGCGCAGGGTGCCGCCCGCGCCGGTGAAGGACGTGAAATCAATTAATATTGACCATCAACCGCCCCCGGTTCCGGCCAAACCGGCCAAGGTGGTATCTTTAAGGCCGCGCAAACTCAAAAAGAGGGCTCCGCCGTTAGTCAAGCATGAAAATGTTAACGATGAGCTCTTACGCCGGGGACTGGAGGGTATAAAGGCCCGGCTTAAGGCCAGGGAAGAGGCCCGGCAGGTGAAAAATGCCTTGGCGGAACTCGTGAAAAACCTGCAGGACACAAACGTTGCCCCGGCCCCGGTGAAAAACAAACCTGCCCCGGCTGTCGTGCCAGAGACAATTAGACAGGTTCAGGCCGGAGCGGAAGCTGGCCGGACGGCCCGTGAGACTGCTGCTCAGGCCGCCGGTTTTAAGCTGGCGCTGCGGCGTTATTATATGGCCATTTCTATGCGGATACATGAGCATTGGTCATTGCCCAAGACCCATAACTGGGATAAATCTTTAGAGGCGGTTGTGGTTATTAATATTCGCCGGGATGGGATTGTCTCTAAGATAATTTTTGAAAAAAAATCGGATAATATGTATTTTAATCAGTATGTAAAGAAGACTATTGAGGAGTCATCACCAATGCCGCCATTCCCACCCGATCTCAAAGGGGAGCGTCTTGAGATCGGTCTTCGTTTTATGCCCGGCGGCATGCTTTAACGGCCTGACAATTTCGGCCCCCAATTAAATTATGATGAGATTTGTCCGCGGTATCAATTCAGTAGTTTTAGCCTTTCTTCTTTTGATAATCTGTGCTGCAAGACCAGCCGCGGCCATGGTCTATCTTGATATTACCTCGGCTGATTTGATCCAGATGCCGGTGGCGGTGCCCGCTTTTATCAACCAGAAGAGCCCCGACAAAATAACCGATAAGGGCCGTCGAATGGCCGATCTTGCCGGCCGCGCCCTGTCTCTGCACGGCTTTATCTCCATTGTCCCGGCCAGGACTTATGCTGCCGGCCGGTCGGTGGACTGGCAGAAGGCCGGGGCGGATTTTGTCATGCTGGGCAGCTATAATAGAGATAAGTCCGGCATGGTGCTGGAAATCCGTTTTATTGATTTAAGCAATAAGCGGATGATTGTCGGTAAACGCTATCATGCCCCGTGGTCAAAGGGTTCGCTCATGATCCGCAAATTCTGCGATGAGGTCATCTATAAGTTGAGCGGCCGGCGGGGAATCAGCAATACCAAAATTGCCTTTGTCTCGGATAAGAGTGGTTACAAAGAGGTTTATGTAGCTGATATCCTGAGCGGCAGGGCGCGTCAGATTACCAGACATCACAGTATAACGGTATCCCCCCGTTTTACCCCCGATGGCCGGCGGCTGGTCTATACCTCTTATCACCGCGGCAACCCTGATCTCTACATAACTAATCTGGCTCAGAACAAGTTCACCAAGGCGCTGTCCTGGCGTAAGGGGCTGAATCTCGCGCCTTCCTGGGCGCCGAACGGCAAAACAATGCTTATAACCCTCAGTAAAGACGGTAATCCTGATATCTATCTACTGACGGCCAAGGGGCGTATTATCCGCCGTCTGACTAAAAACGATGGGATTAATGTTTCACCTTCTTGGTCACCGGATGGGCGTCATTTCGCCTTTGTCTCCGATCGCAGCGGTACCCCGCAGATATATACCATGGATGTGAAGACTGGTATTGCCACCCGAATTACCTATGAAGGATCAGAAAATACCACGCCCGCCTGGTCGCCATCTGGGGCGAAAATCGCCTTTACCGGCCGGGTGGACAACACTCATCAGATATATATAATCAATGCCCATGGTGGTAAGGCCGAGCAGATTACCAAGTATTGGGGTGATTATGAATCCCCCTCCTGGTCGCCGGACAGCCGGCAATTAGTCTTTTCACGTCAGCGTGGCGGCCGCAAACAGCTCTGCCGTACATTTGTTAAAGGCCATAAAGTTATTCCCATGTTTAATAATTTAAAGGGCAACCAGACCTTCCCGCAGTGGTCGCCCCGTTTGTCCTATTAATTCGATTAGGAGCGCAAGTCATGCCCAAAATTATCAAGCTTGTTATTATCCTTTTGGTTCTGCCGTTGTTAAGCCAATGTGTGCCTTCACAGGGCCTTAATACCATGGATTTGAAGATCAGAAATCTCAGCAACAGGGTGCGGACAATAGACAAGAAACATGCCGCCCGCTTTGATGAAATTCTCCGTCAGCAGGCCGCTATGAGTAACAGGCTGGATCAATTAAAGACACAGATGCTGCAGGTTCGGGGGCAGTTGGAGGCTGGCAGTCATAACGATGTGATTATTCAGGGCAGGAACAAGGAGCTTAAAAAAACTCTGAGCCAGAAAATTAATGGTCTGGCCGAGCAGATTGCCCTGATAACCGATCAGTTGAATCAGAGTAACGAACGGCTTTCACAGGTTCAGGAGGAGGCGAAAAAAGCGGCTCAGGGCGCTTTGGCTGCCAACCGTCAGGCCCTGGGGGCTCAGGCCAAGGCGGAGAAGGCGGCCGCGGTGGCGGCCGGGGCTGAACGACGGGCCGCAACAGTGGACAAGAAGATCGGTGAGCTTAAAAAGGTACGGGCCAGAGCGCGGCGGAACAGCCCGCGCCGGATTGTTCCCAGTCGGAAAAAAATGAGTCCCGCGGAGGCCAAAAAGCTCGAAAAGAGCAGCCGAAAGGCCGGGGCCAAAGGCGGCTTGTCCAAGGCGGCCGCTGCCAATAAGCTGTACAATGAGGGCCTTGCTCTGTTCAGAAAGAGTAAATTTAAGGAATCTTACAGAACCTTTAAAAAATATCTTGCCCTCTATCCCAAGGGGCGGTTGGCCGCTAATTCGCGTTTCTGGATGGGGGACTGTTATTACAGCCAGCAGGATTATGAGCTGGCTATTCTGGAATATCAGAAGGTTATCGCCGATTACCCTAAAAACCCTAAAGCCCCGGCGGCTCTCCTGAAGCAGGGCTTGGCCTTTGAGAAGTTGCAGGACAAGAAGACCGCCGTAATCGTCTATAAAAAACTGCTGGCCAAATATGCGGTTAGTTCGCAGGCGGCGGCAGCTAAAAAACGACTTGCGGCCCTGAAATGAAATTAGAGGTTTGTCCTGCCGCTGGCTCTGATCGTACTCAAGCCCAGGGGCAGCGGCAATGTTGTTGCGAAAATAAGAGAATGTTGTTATAGTAACGTCTAAATATTGAAGTGTCAGCCGCATCCCTTTTTCACTATTTATTCCCTTTCTCATAGAATATCCGATTGCCCCCGCAGGTTTAAATTCGTTGAGGTGCCTGCTGAACACTCGAAATCTTTCCTGTTGTTTGCCGTATGTGAAATTTAGTGTGTCTCTTTTTGGGGATGAGTGAACTCCTTTGCCTTTGCGCGAAGAGAAAATGTTGATTTGCGTGCTGCGACGTTACAAAGTTGGCCACTGCACCCAGTAATAAAAACAGCCTCTTATGGCGAATAAGACGACCATAAAACATGATAGAAGGGAGAAAATAAAATGACAGAACCTGATTTAACAGCTGGCAGTGAGGTGGATTCTTATTGCCTTAAGTGTAAAGATATGACTAATCATATGATAATCGCCATGGCGGACGGGGCAATTGCCAAGGTGCAGTGCAATGCCTGTGGCGGCAGGCATAAATATCGGGCTGCTAAACCAAGTAAATCCACCAAGACCAAGAGTACTGCTGGTTCAAGGGCGGTGGCAAGCACCACCCTTAAAGAGAAGAAGGCAGCCGCCGCCTTTGAGGCCTTGTTAAAGGGCCGGGAGACCTCCGAGGGCAAGCCTTACGCCATGACTGCAATATTTGACAAAAACGAGATAATTAATCATCCCACCTTTGGACTTGGTGTGGTCACCTCAATCATTCCAGCGAATAAAATAGAGGTCACCTTCAAGGACGGGGTGAAGATTCTTATCTGCGTGCTTCCCGTTTCAGAAACTCCCGCCCCCGTTAGGACGAAGAAGAAAAAACTACGTAGGGTCGTAAAAGAGGAAGCTGCCTGAGCGGGCGGCAACGATCTGCCGCTTATCTTATGCCGCCTGGCTGGATAGGTAATTATCCGCTTTGGATGAGTTCTCATCCTTCATGGCGATGTAGGCATCAAAGTCCATCATCACGTCGGTGATCCCCTCCGGCGTGATCTCAATAATACGGTTGGCCACGGTGGAGACAATCTGATGGTCGTGAGAGGCGAAGAGTACTACCTCCGGGAAGGCTGTCAGAGCGTTATTCAACGAGGTGATTGACTCCAGATCGAGATGGTTGGTGGGCTCGTCAAAGATCAGGGCGTTGGCCCCGGAGAGCATCATCCGGGAGAGCATGCAGCGCACTCGTTCGCCACCGGAGAGGACGGCGGTCTTTTTCATTGCCTCTTCGCCGGAAAAGAGCATTTTACCGAGGAACCCGCGGATAAAGCTCTCATGCTCTTTGGGGGCGGCGTACTGACGCAGCCAGCCCACCAGATCAAGCTCCTCGTTGTCAAAATAGGCATTATTCTCCTTGGGAAAATAGGCGTTACGGATGGTTACTCCCCAGCGAAAGCTGCCATTATCTGCCTCCAACTCTCCGGTGAGAATCTGAAAGAGGGTTGTCTTGGCCAGGCTGTTGGAACCGACAAAGGCAATTTTGTCACCCTTGTTTACGGTAAGGGTCAGATCCTTAAACATGGTAATCCCGTCTATCTCTTTGCTGAGCCGGTCAATTTCAAGGATAATGTCACCGCAGGGCCGTTCGGGGTTGAACACAATGTAGGGATACTTACGGGATGAAATTGGCATCTCATCAATGGTGAGTTTCTCAAGTAATTTTTTTCGGGAGGTAGCCTGCTTGGCCTTGGAGGCGTTGGAACTGAAGCGGCGGATAAACTCCTTCAATTCCTCGGCTTTGGCCTTGGCCTTCTTGCTCTCGGTTTCCTTTTGCCGGAAACGCAGGTTGCTGGCCTGGTACCAGAAATCATAATTACCGACATAGACCTGAATTTTACCATAATCGATATCAGCCATATGGGTGCAGACCTGGTTCAGAAAATAACGGTCATGGGAGACAATAATTACCGTATTCTGGAAGCGGGAGAGGAAATACTCCAGCCAGTTGATGGTCTTTAAATCTAAGTGGTTGGTGGGCTCGTCCAAGAGCAGGATATCCGGATTGCCGAACAGGGCCTGGGCCAGCAATACCCTTACCTTGTCGCTGCCGTCCAGCTCCCGCATTTTTTTCTGGCGCATATCCTCCGGGACGCCGAGACCGTTCAAAAGTACCGCCGCCTCAGACTCGGCTTCATAGCCGTTCATCTCCCCGAACCGGGCTTCTAACTCACCGGAGCGAATACCGTCTTCCTCATTGAAATCTGTTTTGGCATAGAGTATTTCCCGCTCGGCCATTACCTTGTAGAGCTTTTTGTGACCCATGATGACGGTATTGAAAACGGTATAGTCGTCAAAGGCGAATTGGTCTTGGCTCAGTATGGCGATCCGTTCACGCGGCCCCTTGCTGATGCCGCCTTGATCGGGCTCTAACTTACCTGCCATAATCTTTAAAAAGGTGGATTTGCCAGCCCCGTTAGCACCGATGAGGCCATAGCAGTTACCGGGGGTAAATTTAATATTGACATCTTTGAAGATTATTCTTTTGCCATAGGCGAGGGCAATATTGGTAGCGGTTATCATGGTGGTATCCTTATAATAAAAGCCACCAGGTGAATCTTGTGGCGTGGGAGTCGGCGGGATGAAACTTAAAGCGGTTAATCTTCCTGGAGAGCGGGGGGAGTCTGTTCAATGACGGGATTTTTTTTCTCTGCCTTGCGCAGTCTCTTTGCCTCTTTCTTCTTCTTTTTGGCTAATTCCTTCTGGCGCTTTTCAAATGAATAGTTTGTTCTGGCCAAGATTGTGCCCCTGTTAATTGTTTATACCCGGCGGTAAATGATCCAAGCTAAAAAAAAGGCCCCACTTAAAAAAAGAGGGGCCTGTAAACGATCAAAA
>CAZSOB010000078.1:0-6315 GCA_964608155.1 uncultured Desulfobulbia bacterium | reverse complement strand
TTGTGAAGTTGATTACTGATTTCACAATGCGGACGAAAGAATTAGGCCCCTTGGGTCAGGCTGAGGGACTCAGCCCCGAAGAAGTTAAGGAACGGTTAAACAAGGCCATTAATCTGCTTAGTGACCGTAAACTGCGGGTGGCTTTTGGCAATGTGACTAAGGCCATGCGTAAGGAAGGGCCGCAGATCACCCCGGAATGGATCGAGGAAACTGTGGACGCTAAATTATCCAAGACGATAAGTGCCGGGTTGGAATAGTTACGAATAGTTTTTGGTTAATCTGACATAGGTGAGAATAACAATAAGGGGGTGTATGGAAAAAACGCCCCCTTATTGTTATATCTGCTGTAACTTTAGCAAAGGCAGATGTAACTATTCAGCGAAATGTCCGAAATTAGCAATAACCACTGAATGTAACTGTTCAGAAGTGCCTCAGGTTCGGAGTCTGCGCTTTCCTGTTCATTTTTGACTTTGAAGCATACTTTGGTATGCGATAAGGCAAAAATGGGCAAAGATGAGGTGCTGCTGAATAGTTACAGGCAGATAAACTATTCTAAACTGTGAGCGGTTATAATTCTATCAAGCATAAGCCAAAGCCATGGAATTTGAACAGGTAAAAGAATATTATGGCCGCGTTCTCAAGGGGAGTAAGGATCTCCAAACCAGTGCCTGTTGCTGTGATGATGAGATCCCGGCCCGTATCAAGGTCATTTTAACCGAGATAAACGACGAAATCCTGGAAAAGTTCTATGGCTGTGGTTCACCGCTGCCTGCCTTGCTTGAGGGCTGTACCATTCTCGATTTAGGTTGCGGGACAGGCCGAGATGCCTTTCTTGCCTCCCGCTTAGCTGGCCCCGATGGTTATGTGATTGGGGTAGATATGACCAGCGAGCAATTGGCGGTGGCTCGCCGTAATCTTGATAGTCAGATGGTTAGATTTGGCTATGAAAAGGCCAATGTCGATTTTCGTCAGGGTTATATTGAGGATTTGCAGGCCCTTGAGGTGGCGGATAACTCGGTGGATGTAGTTATTTCCAATTGTGTCCTTAATCTCTCTCCGGATAAGGGGGCAGTATTCTCGGAAATTTTTCGAGTTTTAAAACCGGGCGGCGAACTTTTTTTCGCTGATATTTTTGCCGGATGCCGGATTCCAGACTCCCTGTATGATGATCCGATACTTAGGGGCGAATGTCTCGCCGGGGCCATGTACCGAGAGGATTTCCGACGTTTGCTATTTAACCTTGGCTGCCGGGATTTTCGACGTCTTAATAGTCGGCGCGTAGAGCTTGATAACCCGGAGATCGCGGCCAAGATTGGGATGACGGCCTTCTATTCCGAAACTATTCGGGCCTTTAAGCTTGCTGACCTTGAGGATATCTGCGAGGACTACGGCCAGACTGCTGTTTATAAGGGTACCATTCCTGAGGCGCCGCATTTTTTTGATCTTGATGATCATCACCGTTTCATCGCCCATAAACCGATGCTGGTCTGTGGTAATACCGCGGTCATGCTTTCAGAGACTCGTCTGGCCCCTCATTTTGTGGTTAGCGGTGGGCGTTCCCGTCATTTTGGCCCCTTTGACTGCGGCCCGGCGGCTGCGAAGGCAGAGAGCGGTACATACGGCGGTGCTTGCTGCTGTTAAGAAGGGTGCGTCAATAATGGGCGTATTCAATACGCCCCTACATCCTCGCCCCGCGTATCATATATAATCGTCGGCGGCTGTTGAGGTTTCCGCTTTTTTCGTTTTATCCTTTTTGTCCTGCCTGCCATTTTTACCAAGTATTTCCAGATTTACCAGGGTAGCGGTGAAGCTGCCCACCACTACCTGGCTCTTTAGACGTACCAATATCTTTCTCTTATCATCGGTAACCCAGACATACATTTTGGCGTTTTTGCTCTTCTCAAATACCCCCTTTACCTCCTTTAATTCCGGTTCCAGCTTGATGGTTTTGTAGTAATAGCCGGCAAGCCTTATAGTTTCACGTTTTATGACCCGCAGACGGCCGATAACCACCTTTTTGCCATCGGTTATGGGTCGTTCTATGGTCTGCCCCGGAATAAGAGGCTGGCAGCGGATAAAATAGAGCGCGGCGAGAGGGTCGAGCGTACCTTTGGGGAGCTTTATAGGCGGCAGAACTTCCTTAAAATTGGTGTATTGTGAGGTGTTTTGCTTAAGATTGAAGTGTACGGTAATGTCCCGCTCAGTTTTGCCTTGCTGGCGTTTTTTGTAGAACACCGTTCTATTAATTAGAGCTGAGGTGTATGAATCAACTCTCTCCCTGAATTTGTAGATGAGATCAATGGCCGGATAGGTTGAGGCGGTAAGGACAAAATGATGGGCTGCCCCGGGGATGGCGCTGGATGGCGCCAGTACTTCCAGAACGGCACGGCCGGCGGGAATAAAAAGCCATTTTATTTGGAACTCAAGCCGTTCCCCATTTTTAAAGGGAAGTGATGACTTACAGGCCGCCTGTTCCGGAGTTAAGGCATTAACCCAGAACAGGGCTAAGATGAAATAAAAAATAAAAGGTGAAAATTTGGCCATTTTACGCATTTTGGGTCATTTAACCTCTTCTCGAAGGATTAGACAGCGGTTGTAAAAAGAGGTGGAGAGGTAAAAAAACTCTTCTATAAAATTTATATTACCGAATGTAAAGATGAAAAGAGGTCAGTTAAAACGTAATTTCGGGGAGTAACCGATATATATGCTAATTATACTACTATAATTTGCTTGGGGTAAAATTGTCGCATTTTGGTAACAGGGTATGAAGTTTGCACTTAATTTCATCACTAATTATAAAAAATAAATATGGATTGAATTATGAGGCCTGAACGCCGCAAGTTCCATCGTTACAAACTTAGTGAAGAAAACTTTGCTGGAGCCTACCCCTATGTGGGAGAAATTGCAGATTTAAGTATTGACGGTTTGGCTTTTCGTTATCTTGGCCTTGGCCAGCCAGAATCTGAAACCAGATACTTGAGCCTTTACGGTCGTGAGGGCGGTTGTCTGTCAGGCCTGGCATGTCGTATTGTCGCCGACCGTGTCGTACCACGGCGTTCTTCATTGTCTAATATATTTGTCCATGAAAGGCGGGTTCAGTTTGTCAATTTATCGGCTGAACAGAGAAAATGCTTGTCTGAATTTATAGAAAATTATAGAATTCATGATGAATCATAATTCTCTATTCCGCCGTTATCAAGGGAGAGACGGTTATTATGCAGAAAAATACCGATGAGCAGCGGCAGTATAAACGTTTTCGAGTTAAGCAAAAAACCTCTTTTGTGATTAATCCTGCTTGGCCGAAGATGGGGGAGATGTTAGATATAAGCCCCGGTGGTTTCTCTGTTACTTATCAGGCAGAAAAACCGTGGCCGGCTGGTGATGGTCTAATGCACATGATTTTCGGAGCCAATGATTCCTGTCTCAGCGAGATACCGGTGGCCATGGTCGCGGATCTAACTGTTTCCAGCTCTGGTGAGGTTAAAAGACGGCGCTGTTTTAAATTCGGCCAGATAACCGATCAACAAAGATTCCTCATTGACTGTTTTATCTGGATAAACGGGGTTACCGAATGTTGATGACAGTTCATGGTTGAGGGCGGTTTTTATCCGCCTTGGCCGAATAGTTCGTTCTTCGTTGCGCTCACGGCTCTTATACCACCCAAACCTATTTTGTTGCTGGTCTCGATTGCACGCATTCTCTATAAGCCGCTTCTCCATTCTTCCAGTCACCCCTTACTTTGTTAGTCCCCTCTATTTCATATAAGGTCTTGGTTTCTGAGGCGCCTTTCCGTTGCCTTTCTCCCCCGCTGTTAAATACGATTTAGGCCAATAATTATATTTTTCAATGAGTCCACAATTTCTTCCAGTTGAGTAGCCTGAAATTTCATTTCTTCAGAGGATGCGGCGGATTCTTCAGCAGAGGCTGCATTTGCTTGAGTCACATTTTCCATTTCCGCTAAGGTGTGATTAATCTGCTCAACTCCATGGGCCTGTTCTTGTGAGGCAATGGAGATCTCATTCACTAACTCACTTACCTTATTGGTTGAGTCGGCAACCTTATTAAAGGTCTCGGTAGAGTTGTTAGCTATCTTTTCACCATTTTTCACCTTTTCAATGGTGCTTTCAATAAGTTTGGCGGTATTTTTAGCCGCCTCAGTCGACCGTAAAGCAAGGTCTCGTACCTCGTCCGCCACTACAGCGAAGCCGGCCCCGGCCTCACCGGCTCTGGCCGCTTCAACAGCGGCGTTAAGAGCAAGTAGATTTGTTTGGAATGCCACTTCGTCAATACTTTTGATGATTTTTGATGTTTCTTCGCTTGCCTGAGATATGTCTGCCATGGAGAGAATCAATTCTTGCATAGAGGAGCTGGCTAAGTTGGTAACTTTTTTTGCCTGTCGCATAAGTTGATCCGCCTGTTGGGCATTGTCGGCATTTACCTTGATGGTTGAAGTTGTCTCTTCCATAGAGGCGGAGGTCTCTTCAAGAGAGGCAGCCTGTTCGGATGCCCCGCTGGCAACCGCCTGACTGGAGCTGCTGATCTCGTTAGAAGCATTGGCAATGCTGCCGCTGCTTTTTTCTAATTGCTCAATAATCTTATTAAGATTATTGACAATAGAAGAGCTGGATATGTAAAGGAAAAAGCATAGCAGAATTAACAAAATGCTGCCGCCGATAATCAGACCAAGCCTTATCTTTGTAATTACAGCAAGCTGCTTCGCCGCGTCGCGGACGAATATTAAAACCCCTTGTGTGGAACCTGAAAAATCCTTAATAGGTATACCAGTGAGCAAATGCCCGTTAAATTGAATAGATGTTTTGCCCTTTAACGATTTGGTAAGCAGAGCTTTTTTAATAAAAGGATCGGTGGCCCTGGTATTGGAAGAAAAGACGCGAACCAAGCCATCGGTCTGAGGCAGTTTCTTTTCTTTAAGTTTATGGGCAATTTCAAGTTCCTTCGTGAGCATGTAAACTGCGACATTATCAGTATTCAGGAAACGGGCGGTTTTAAAAATTTTATTGAAATCAAACAAACACTCTACTGAACCGAGATGAGTACCGTTGGGGCTGGTAATGGGAACCAGGCCGCGGATAGCAAAACCGCCCCGCCCAATCTCAATACCGGTGACGGGTTTCTTTTCTTTATTGACCTCTAATACCGTTTTACGGAAACTGGAGAGATTATCGCCCCCATCATTTTTACCGGCTTTTCGCCAGATTCTCAGAAAACTTTTGGCGGGGGGAAGATGAAAATGAATTTTGAAAAATTTAATACCTAAGGTGGAGGTAACGCTTTGGTGAATCGGATCCATGCTTTTACGCAAAAGAGCACGTCCTTCAGCCTCGCGGCCGTTGCGGGCCATTTTGTAGGCCTCCTGAACACCGGGAATTGCCGCCGCCATAGCGGCAATAGTCAGGGCCTGGGTTTTAACACTGTCAAGACTTTTTTTAGCCAACGCGGCCTGGCTGACAGATAGTTCATTTACTTTTCCCTGCCATAGATAATTTTCAACCCAAAGGGACGTTCCTATTAAGAAGATACTGGATATCATCATCAATATCAGGGGAATAACCATAACCTTAATACGTAATGACAGTCTCATTTGTAAAACCTCCATTTAATGAAATGGCAAAAAAAGTGCCATCTCTTATTTTGGCATAAGGCTGGCGTAATGTCAATATATAATAAGTCAAAACCATTCGTTGTCACCTATGATATAAGGATATGGCCAGAATAGTTAGTCAGCCGGATGGGGTACAACACATACGAAATACTTGATGATTTTTACGATAAAGAGGCCGCGATTTATTCAGGGGTAGCGGAAGTCATAGCTTTTGGCATTGGCCGTCGGCAATTGGTGGTGTGATACCAGTATGGGTAATTATGGAAAAAGATATGAAAATCAAATTCCCCTATAATCTTTATCAGATGCTTTGTAGAGGATGTCCAGAATAGCCGGTCAATAAAGTTCATATTTCGCCAAAACGCCATCCAGCCCCCCGGCCTTTAAGGGCTTTTTCCAGGATGGATGCAGGCCGACTGATTTTAATAATTCCCGGCGGCCAAGGTAGATGTAGGCGGTAGAACCGGTACATTTACGTTTTAAGAAATTACCGAATTCTTCAATCAAGGCGGCTGCTTCAGCGCTGTTTTTCAGGCGTATTCCGTAAGGTGGGTTACAGATAATGGTGGTATTGGTCAGAGCCTCAATGTCCTGAAAGGGCATGGTTCTGATTATTACCTTTTGGCCCTCAGGCAGATTGGCCAAATTGTCACGTGCCACAGCCGAGGCAGGTTTAAATATATCACTGCCGC